>JAUSEJ010000561.1 GCA_030650265.1 Dehalococcoidia bacterium
CGCCGGATATCCGGCATGAAGCCGATAGCTTTGATATATCCCACCAAGAAGGCGATGCGGATGGCCCCCTCGATAAGATTGCTCACCAGGGATGATTCTATGTTACTATCTAGCCACCCGATGAGGAAGAGCGGCGCCAGGAAGAAAACGGTTACCACGAAGAAAAGGGCCGTCCCCATCATGCCCCACATCATTCTCGGCGTGATTTCGACCTTCTCTTCGACCATCGCTTCGTTAGCAGAATATAGTAGGGTTCTTATGCCCAGGACGAGCGTGTCCCAGAGCATGGTCATACCTCTTAGGAACGGCAGCTTCGCCCACGAACTAGTATAGATTGAGCCCTTGAGTTGCTCACTATGGACGACTATCTCCCCGTCAAGGTGACGAACGGCAACAGCCATATGCCGCTGTCCGCGCATCATTACACCCTCTATAACTGCTTGCCCACCATAGGAAATTTGCTTGGCCAATGGTAATGTCTCCTCATGGTAAAAGAACCGTTACCGGAGGGCGAAACCTTCCGCGGAAGGATTCGCCCCCGCCTAATGGAATGCCTCCTAACAAAAAAGAGCACGAGCATGGTGCTCTGCTCTTTTCCTTGGCTTCCAGCCTAATTATGCTAGTTTGAAACGCTTCTTGAAGCGTTCGACCCTACCCTGCGTATCGACGATTCGCTGCTCACCGGTAAAAAATGGATGACATTTGCTGCAAATGTCGATTCTCAGCAGTGGCTTAGTCGAGCCCGTCTCGAAGTCATTGCCGCAGGCGCAATGTACTGTGGCTTTGACGTATTTGGGATGAATCTTTTCTTTCATTTCGAGGTCTGCCTCTCCTAGTCTCTTGTGACGATGCCGGGATATACCATTCGGGGCTCAATTCTTGTGCCCCAACTACTGGCGGTGGCGACTATGCGGCCGCGTAGACACTCACACGCTTCTTATCGCGCGTCTCGTGCTCGAATTTGACGGCGCCGTTGATCAAGGCAAAGAGCGTATGATCCCGTCCTATGCCAACGTTGTTGCCAGGATTGAACTGAGTGCCGCGCTGTCTAACGATGATAGTGCCCGCGTTGATGACCTGCCCGTCGTATCGCTTCACGCCCAGCCTCTGCGAGGCGCTATCCCGTCCGTTTCGCGAGCTGCCCACTCCCTTTTTATGTGCCATATTGATCTACCTCCATTCCTTCCTCGCGGGAAGGGTTCCAAGATTGCCGTAAAAACCGGCCGGACCGTCGAGCCACTATTAGGCCACAATCTTCTTGATAGCGAGAGATGTGAACAGTTGTCTATGGCCCTGCTTCTTAGTGTACCGTGTCTTGGGCTTGTACTTGAACACCGTGATCTTTGGACCCTGTCCCTGGCGCACCACTTGAGCGACGATTTTTGCTCCTTCGACCACCGGCTGGCCAACTCTGATCTGGCCGCCGTCCTCGACGAGAAGAACTCTATCGATCTCAACCGTATCGCCAACGGGGACCGGCAGACGCTCGACGTCGATGACCTGTCCTACCGATACTTTATACTGCTTGCCACCAGTCTTGATGGTTGCGTACAAACGAAGCCTCCCCTTATTCATGGTCACAACGGCTAATTATACCCACCCCGTCCAGGCTTGTCAAGGTCCATGCTAGATCGATCCCATGCTTGACAAGGCACCCGCGGGCCATGATGTGTACAAACGCCTCCCCAAAGGATTGGTCCTAGTGCTAAGATGGGTTACTGTCGCCAAGGAATGGTAATCTAGGAAGAAGAGAGGGGATGATATACACTGGGTCATCTTGTGCAGTATCAGTAGATACGTGAAGCCCTCAGGTCAATGGATGGCGCCACTTCAAGCCTGGGAACCGGCTGTAGTCACGATCAGTGGTGACCCATTCGCTTCCCGATTCGATGGCCAGCGCCGCCAAGTAAGCATCAGGCATCTGGTTGCCCTTTGCCCCGGTCGCTTCACACAGACGCTTGAAGATATCCCAATGCCTCTGCCCGGGCGCAATATGTACTGCGTTGGGCTGGCTGCGAATCATTTGGACGAATGCGATACCAGAAGCCAGATCGCTTGGGGGAATTAAGATGCGTGGATGCGTGACCACTCTGAGAAATCCACTAAGCACTAGCTCAGAAAACCCGTAAGCCTGATCGCCGTTGATCAACTCCTCTAACCATTCTTGATAAGCAAGATGCTCCGGGGCATCCGATCGATGGGCGTAGACGAGTACATTGACATCAGTGAGGATCATTTGAAGATTCCATCACGTCCAACTGTGCCGAAGAGTCATCCAAGTCCACGCCCGGGAGCAATCCCTCGCCGTCAAAAGTGATCAAGCGGATCGGCTCACGTTGTTCGTAGCGGCGCTGCCGTGACAGATACACTCGCAACGCGTCTTCGATGATGGATGTTACACTCTTACCGCTATGAACGGCCAACTGTCTGGCTTCTTTAAGAAGTTGTTCATCGATCCGCACGGTGGCTCTCATGGATTAAATCATATAGAAGTGACAGCAAGGTGTCAATGGGCTTTTCTGTCAAGGCATGGCGTCGTCGCGCCCACCACCTTTGCTCTGGCTTTGTTGTTCTAACGTCGTTCTGTTATAATTCACCTTGCAGATGCGTGGTGGTCCGCGAGAAAGTGGGAAGAATCAATGGCCGATCGTCTGATTTCGCCAGTAGCCAAGGAAGAGGATCTGAGCCTCGACAATAGCCTGCGCCCGAAGCGCCTGGATGATTTTGTCGGGCAGGGTAAGATGAAGGAGAACTTGAAGATCGCCATTGCCGCGGCGAAGATGAGGGATGAGGCCCTCGATCATGTCCTGTTCTACGGGCCCCCGGGTCTGGGCAAAACGACTCTGGCGAACGTAATTGCCCACGAGATGGGATCGAGCATGAAGGTGACCTCCGGCGCTGCTGTCGAGCGTCAGGGCGACCTGGCGGCTATTCTGAGCACTATACATAAGGGTGACGTCCTTTTCATCGACGAGATCCATCGTTTGAGTCGCGTTGTCGAGGAGTTTCTATATCCGGCCATCGAGGATTTCGTCATAGACATCATGATCGGCAAAGGACCGGGGGCGCAGAGCATCCGCCTGAGTCTGCCCCATTTCACGATCATCGGCGCTACCACCCGATTTGCTATGCTGACGGCGCCTCTCCGAAACCGCTTCGGCAATATATACCGCCTGGATTTCTACGACGAGGAAGCCATCCTGAGCATTGTCACTCGCTCGGCCCGTATTCTCGCCATCGAGATCGACAAGGGTGGGGCGAAGGAGATCGCCATGCGTTCCCGGGGTACGCCCCGGGTGGCCAATCGCCTGTTGCGCAGGGTGAGGGATTACGCCCAGGTGAAGGGAAAAGGAGTGATCACCCATGACATTGCCAATGAAGCCCTGTCGTGTCTCGAGATAGACCATCTGGGGCTGGACGAAATCGACCGGCGGGTGTTGCTGGCAATAGTCGAGAAATTTGAGGGCGGTCCCGTAGGCCTCGAAACCATCGCTGCCTCCATAAGCGAAGAGGCCGATACCATAATGGACGTTTACGAGCCGTTCCTCCTCCAACTGGGTTTCATCAACCGCACACCAAGGGGCAGGGTAGCCACGAGGTTGGCCTACGAGCATCTTGGCCTGGCCCCCAAGAATGCTACCCCAGCGGCCCAGCCACCGTTGTGGTAGGGGCGACGAAGCCATCAGAAATCAGCGGTCAGTGTTCAGCAACGAAGGGGACGCCAAACACAAAGACACAAAGGCACTAAGGGTCGTTAGAAGGTTTGCGTCCTTTGCAGTCCCTGGTGTCTTTGTGTTTTCATTTGCCGTAAACAAGAACGCTGACAGCGAACGAGGGAACCTGCCATGAAACGTATCCTTCTCCATACTTGCTGTGGTCCCTGCTCGACCTACACGGTGAAGAGACTGCGAGAAGAGCTTCTGGCGGTCACAGGCTTCTGGTGCAACCCCAATATCCATCCCTTCACGGAACACCGGCGGCGGTTAGAGAATCTCGAGCGCTTCGCTCAAATCGTGCAGATGCCTCTGATCGTCGAAGAGGGATACGACATCATCGACTACCTGCGGGCGGTGGCCGGCTACGAGCGCGAGGGAGAGCGCTGTCTGATCTGCTATCGACTGCGTCTCGAAAGAACGGCGCAGGTGGCGTCCATGAAAGGTTTTGACTACTTCGGCACTACTCTGCTCATTAGCCCGTACCAGCAACACGACTCCCTCAAACAGATAGGCGAGGATATGGCTTCGCTGTATGGGGTGCCCTTTTACTACGAGGACTACCGATCCGGTTTCAAAGAAAGTCGCAACCTATCGCGGGAGCTAGACCTCTATCGCCAGCAGTATTGCGGCTGTGTCTTCAGCGAATGGGAAAGATTTCGGGACAAACCACCTCGCCGGGAAACGAAAATGACAGGGAAATGAATGCCATTAGCCGGCAGGACCCGCTACCGGATCGCCAGAGTTGAAGCCCATCGAGTAGAGATTGTAGTAGAGGCCCCGGCTGGCAAGAAGTTCCTCCTGATTGCCCTGCTCGACAATGCGGCCATGATCTAGCACCACGATCCGGTCGGCGTTCTTGATCGTGGCCAGCCGGTGAGCAATTACAAAAGCGGTCCGGCCTCTTAGAAGCCTCTGAAGGGCGGCCTGAACTATTACCTCGGTCTGCGTATCGACGCTGGCCGTGGCTTCGTCCAGAATCAGAATGCGGGGGTTGGCGATGAGAGCGCGGGCGAAGCTAACAAGCTGTCTCTGGCCTACGCTCAGGTTAACCCCCCTTTCCCTTATCAACATATCGTATCCGTCCTCGAGGCGAACGATGAAGTCGTGGAGACCAAGTTCCTTTGCTACTTCGATTATCTCATCGTTGGTAGCGTTGAGTCGGCCGTAGCGGATGTTCTCTCTTACTGTGGCGGAGAAGAGGAATGTCGTGCCCAGCTAAGGTCAACTTGACTAGCCGGTGAAAGTCCGGTCAGGGTAAGGGTCAGGCCGCCCTGTAGGAGCCGTCTGACGTCAGGAGCAATCCGAGCGTTAAAGCGATGTCACTCCAACTCAGCAGTCCGTAACATGAAGTGAATCCTGCCGCGTCGTGAACTCCCCGTCCTTCAGTGGAAGGACGGCCAAGGGGGAGCCGAGCCTGGCATGACTGGGCGAAGGCCATGGAAGGCACCGTGAGAACCTGAAGAGATGGCAGTGCCGAGGAACCCTCCGGCGTACGGGGAGCGGAATGTTGGGAGAGCCAAGTTGGCAACTGGGGAGACC
>JAUSEJ010000571.1 GCA_030650265.1 Dehalococcoidia bacterium
CTTCGGAAACCGGTATTCCGACGAGGCAAGCGCCGGCGGCCTCGACAAAAAGTGGTGTAGGGGCCACAGCTCCGAGGGCGATGCGGGCCGCCGTGATCTTAGAAAGGTCATCGCTTAGGACAACCGCGGCGCCCACACCCACCACGGCGACATCCATTTCGTTGCGAGGGATGAAGCGCAGGTAGTGAGCGCCAGAACGCGGAGGTGGCAGCGGAAAGCGGAGGGAAACCAGTAGCTCTCCCCGGCCCAGGACGTTACGGCCGGGACCGGTGCAGAACTCCTCGACCGGTATCTCGCGGATGCCTGCCGGTCCGGCGATTTTGCAGATGGCGGCGAGAACGATCATCGCCGGGATGGAATCGCCGCTTGGTGACGAGTTGCAAAGGTTCCCGCCGATAGTTGCCCTTCCCTGAACGGCGATGCCGCCGATCCTCGCCACGGCGTCGATAAGCCCCGGGTAAGCGGCGCTTATTTCGTGGTCCTCGTAGACCCGGTAGACGGGTACGGCGGCGCCGATGGTGAGGCCGGCCGCTGAATCGTAGGAGAGACTATTTAGTTCGGGAAGCCGTTTGATATCGACCAACGTCTCCAGTTCGAAACGGCCATTGCGCAGTTGGACGATCAGGTCAGTACCGCCAGCCAGCGGTCGGGCCCGGTCTCCCCCGGCAGCGAGAAGCGTAATCGCTTCATCGAGGGTTTCGGGCGCCCGGTAATCGAAAGCTTTCACTAGCGCACCTCCATTTCGCGTCTTCCAATTTAACAATCGCTTGCGAACTTGCCAAACAATCTACCCAATCCCATTTTGTTCTCAGTTTATCACTGCTCGTGGATGAACGTAACTGTTGTAAACTCAATCAAATGAATCCGTGACCGCTCTCCAACGACATGACACCGATGATCTAGATTCTATCATCCGATCACAACTCAGGATCAACTTATCAGCGCCCGGGGGTGGTCATCGATTATATCTCGATTTGAAGTACCGGTCCAGCAGAATAGGGCCTTTGCCTTACGATCTGCTTGACAAGCCGGGCCGCGACCGCTAGTATTGTCCCATAAACTATTGGGGAGGTAGGCCACGTGTACAGCAAGGTGCTAGTTCCACTCGACGGTTCTTCCAATGCAGAAGTAGTCCTTCCGCACGTCGAAATGCTCGCGCAGGCTTTCGACTCAGAGGTCATTCTTTTTCGGGCGATCCCCCATCCCCAGGGTGTCACCGACGAAATGGGTCGCCAGATCATCACGGTCGACGCCGCTATCGATAGCGCTATGTCGGAAGCCCATAGTTATCTTCAGGAGGTTGCCGCACGACTCAAGAACAAGGGCGTCAAGTCGATCAGACATCAGGTCGAGATCGGCAATCCGGCCGAACTGATCATCGATTTCGCCAATGGATCCGGGGTACGTATCATTGCCATGGCGACGCACGGCCGATCCGGGATTAGCCGGTGGGTCTATGGGAGCGTCGCCGAGAGAGTTCTTCGCCACGCCACTGTCCCCGTGCTGCTGGTCAGAGTGCAGGGACAGTAAGGGGCAATGAGGGAAGAGGGGGCAGCAGAGGATGACTCTGCCTTCGCCCCGTTGCCCCTTCCCCCTCTTTCGCCTTCTTCCCCCCGCCTCTTCCGGTTGTCGGCGTTGGGCTATGCCCGACCTAGCTCACGTAGGAGGTTGGCCATTTCGATGGCTCCTACTGCCGAGTCGAAGCCCTTGTTGCCGGCCTTCGTGCCCGCCCTCTCGATAGCTTGTTCGATGGTATCCGTCGTGAGCACGCCAAACATTACCGGTATGCCACTGTCCATGGTTATGTGGGCTATTCCTTTTGAGACCTCGGCGGCGATGAAGTCGAAATGGGGCGTCGACCCACGAATCACTGCGCCAAGGCAAATGACCGCAGAATAACGTCCCGAGCCGGCCATCTTCTTCGCTGCCAGGGGAATCTCGAAAGAACCCGGCACCCATGCTACCTCAATGTCCTTCTCGTCCACCCCGTGCCTCTGCAGGGCGTCGATCGCTCCCGACAATAGCTTACCGCTGATGAACTCGTTGAACCTTGAGACCACGATGCCAAAAGTCAGTCCCTCGCCCAGAAGCTTCCCTTCAAATACTCTGCCCATTTGCCTCTCTGTTACTCCTTCCTTGCGGTTGGGGGCGAATCCTTCACTGGAAGGACTCGTCCCGACGATTATTGACGCTAAAGCGAATGTCCGAGCTTTATTTTCTTTGTCTCCAGATACCGCTCGTTGTGGGGATTCCTGGCAACGACGATCGGCATCTGCTCCACGACTTTCAGCCCGTATCCCTCGAGGCCAACCACCTTCTTGGGATTGTTGGTCAGAAGCCTCATCTCCCTAACGCCGAGGTCCACCAGGATCTGGGCGCCGATGCCATAGTCGCGCAGGTCGGGAGCGAAACCCAGCTTCTCGTTGGCCTCGACCGTGTCGAAGCCTTGATCTTGAAGCTCGTAGGCCCTGAGCTTGTTGTGAAGGCCGATTCCCCGGCCCTCCTGCCGCATGTAAAGCAAGACACCGCGGCCTTCCTTTTCGATCATCTCGAGGGCCACTTCCAGTTGCTGCCCGCAGTCGCAGCGCCTGCTCCCGAAAACGTCGCCCGTAAGGCACTCGCTGTGGATTCTCACCAGGACGGGCTCGGGTGTGGTGACGTCGCCGCATACCAGGGCGACGTGCTGCTGGTGCTGGGGAACAAAGTTTATGTCGCTCTGGAGGACGGGGCCGGAATCCGCCCGAGGGTTGAGCGCGTCAAGCATGCTTTCATAGGCAACAGCGATGAAGGGGCCGTAGCGGGTTGGCATTTGGGCTTCGGCCACTCTTCGCACTAGCTTCTCATAGTGCCGCCTGTATTCGATCAACTGCGCCACGCTGATGATGTTTATCCCGTGCTCCATCGAGAAGTCTTCCAGTTGTGGCATTCGAGCCATAGTGCCGTCTTCATGCATGATCTCACAGATAACCGCCGCCGGGTAGAGTCCGGCCAGCCGGGACAGGTCCACGGACGCCTCAGTCTGACCAGCTCGCACCAGAACCCCCCCATCCTTCGGTCTCAGGGGAAACATATGCCCCGGCCGGGCGATGTCCTCCGGTCTCGTTTGGGGATCGAGCACAGCATGAACCGTAGCGGCCCGGTCGAAAGCGGAGATACCGGTAGTGACCTTATGCCTGGCCTCGATGGAAACGGTGAAGGCGGTGCCAAAGCTAGACGTGTTGTCCGTATCGGTAACCATCATCGGAATTCGCAGTTCGTCCAGCCGGCGGCCGATAACCGGCAGGCAGATAAGACCCCGGCCATACTTGGCCATGAAGTTTATCGACTCCGGCGTAACCTTGTCGGCGGCGATGGCAAGGTCCCCCTCGTTCTCCCGATCTTCGTCGTCGACGATGATAACGAATTTGCCCGCCCTGAAATCATCGATTGCCTGGCTTATGGGAATAAGTGGCATTTTACCGTACCTCCTCTTCTGCCTTTCGGCAATTTAGCGTCTTCTATCGAGAAAACCATGTTCTGAAAGAAGGTCCATCGTCACCCCCGACGATTTTCCCCAGGTCATGAATCTCTCCACATACCTGCCGATGATATCCGTTTCCAGGTTGACTACCTCCCCCGGTCGCCTCGTCACCGCGGCGACTGCCTGAGTGTGGGGAATGAGAGAGACGGTGAAACTGTCGGCGGTGGAGTCGACCACTGTCAAACTAACCCCGTCGATGGCGACAAAGCCCTTGGGCACGATGTAGCGCATTAGCTCTCGGGCAGCCTCGTAACGAACGACGAGGGCTTTCCCCTCCGGTATCACCGAGACCACCTCGCCGGTGCCCTCTACGTGGCCCTGCACGAAGTGGCCGCCGAAGCGGTCGCTCACGCCGAGAGAGCGCTCGAGGTTGACGCGATCGCCGACCCGGAGGATGCCAAGATTGGTACGCCTCAGGGTCTCGGGCACCACTCCTACCGTGAAGGTCCCGCTGCCAAGAATGGTGACGGTCAGGCAGGCACCATTCACCGCAATGCTGTCGCCGATCTTCGTGCCCTCCAGCACCTTGCTCGCGGCAATGCCAAGCTCCGTAGAACTCGCCTGCCGGATGGTTCCGATCTCTTCAACGATTCCCGTAAACATCGCCAGCCTCCTCGGCGGGGGCAAAAGGTGAAATGGAGAAATGGGGAAAAGGATACGTGGATCGGAACTATTCTTCTTCGTCCTCCCCCTTCCCCTCTTACCCCCTTCCCCTTTTCACCCTCTCCGTATACCCGGAGATCATTATATCTTCGGCAAAGTTCTTCACCGTGACTCTTGTCAACCGCAGCGCTTCGGCCATAGAACCCGCGCCCAGTCCGCCAACGGGAGTGGGCGCATTCCGACCTCCGATGACTGTGGGTGCGATGAAGGCCAGAACCTTATCAACCAGGCCTGCATCAAAGAGAGCGCCGAGGAGAGCGCCGCCACCCTCGACCAGAACACTGGTGATGTCGCGCTCGCCTAGAGTCTTGACCAGGGATGCCAGGTCCACGCGTCCGTCGACACTTGGTAAAACCAGCATCTCACCGCCGGCTTCTTCGATTCGGACCGCGCTAGCACTATCAATTTGTCCGGTCATCGCCACGATGGTCTTCCCCGGAGCGCCAAAAACCTGAGACGAGGGCGGAATCCGGCCCCGACTATCGACTATTATGCGAACCGGTTGGCGATCGGGATCTTCTTCGCCATCGGGGCGGGCCGTCAAGCGGGAGTTGTCGGCGAGTACCGTGTTGATTCCCACCATTACGGCATCAACCTTGTTCCGCAGTTCATGTACATAGCCTCTCGCCCTCTCGCTGGTTATCCACTTGGAATCGCCCGACCGCGTGGCGATCTTGCCGTCGAGGCTCATGGCGAACTTGGCGATCACGAATGGCTGTCCCGTCGTGATGTACTTGTTGAAGGCCTCGTTCAGTTCGGTGGCCTCCCTTTTGCGTTCGCCGAGGCAGACGCGGATGCCGGCCGCTTCCAGTTCGGCCAGGCCGCGACCGGCTACCAGCGGGTTCGGGTCGAGACAGGCAACATGCACTTCCGCCAAACCTGCCTCTATGATCGCCCGGCTACAGGGTGGCGTCCGGCCGAAGTGGCTGCAAGGCTCGAGACTGACGAACATTGTCGCTCCCCGGGCGTCCTCTCCTGCCTGGCGCAGGGCCACAACTTCGGCGTGCGCAGATCCGGCCGGCTGTGTACAACCCTCGCCGATTACCCTGCCCACTTTCACTATTACCGCGCCCACGGCGGGATTTGGACTGGTTCGTCCCAGAGCCGACCTTGCCAGCTCGAGGGCCCGCTGCATGTAATCCATATCTACCCAACACAAAACGACCCGAAGGCATACGAATCCTGCGGGCCGCAAGGCACGACGCGAGAATCCCTTTCGCCTTCTCCCATCCGGACTATACCGTCGGCTCTGGAATCTTACCAGATCATGCCATCCCTCTTGGAAGGACAGCTCGCGGGCTGTGTATACCGCCGATCAGGAATTGGCCGAAGCCTCACCTGGCCCTGAAGGACTTAAAGGAAATACTGTTCCCTGTTTGGAGTGATATTTTATTGGGAGAG
>JAUSEJ010000577.1 GCA_030650265.1 Dehalococcoidia bacterium
AACGATATGGGCACGGGAAGGTCGGACGCCTTCATTCGCTCCCGGGAAGATGGGGGGTTCTACAACGCTACCTTCACGGCGGCGATAAACAGCCAGCCTGATTGGATTGTCATCACGTCGTGGAACGAATGGGTGGAAGGCACTCAAATAGAGCCCAGCGTAAGCTATGGCGACAAGTATCTCACGTTGACCAGGCAATTCTCCGACCGGTACAAGGCATTTTCGATGGTTCCACCTCCCATCACTACTTCCAGAGGCGCCGACTATGACCTGGTCAACGGCCACTTCTACACCCAGACTGGCTCTGGCGGTCGAGGGTTCTCCGTAACAAATGATGCGGTGGCGCGCTTCTGGGACGAGTTCAAGCGACTTGGGGGCGTTGACGCAGTGGGATTTCCTGCCTCGCAACGGTTTATGTGGGATGGGTTCGTCACTCAGGTTTTCCAGAAGGCAGTTTTTCAGTGGCGTTTTGAAACTGGCATAGTAGCATTCGTCAATGTGTTCGACGAGGCGCACAAGTCCGGGAGGGACGGCTGGCTGCGGACAGTGCGATCCACCCCCTTTCAGCTTGGCGCAGAGTTTGACAGTGGCAAGAACCCGGATCAAATCGTCCGAGATAGGTTGGCTTTGCTCGATGCAAACCCGGTCATTAGGGCCAGGTATTATTCCGTCGGGGATTGGCTGAGCCTCTATGGGTTGCCTACATCTGGCGTCGAGGACATGGGAAGCCACTACGTCGTCCGGTTTCAGCGCGCCGTTATTCAACAGTGGAAAGTCGACGTCCCGTGGGCTCGTGCCGGTCAAGCGACAGTCGCAAATGGGGGCGACGTGTCAATCGAGGCGGGAATGTACCCGGCGTCCGCCCTGACGCCGGTGGCAGCGCCATACTAGCCGTTTCTTCCACGCATACACCAGTAGCGCTGCACTTGCCCCGACGAGATCGACAAAGACGTCTATAAGGGCTGAATGTCGACCTGGTGTGAAGGATTGATGGAACTCGTCAGATGCCGCAAAGAGGATGGACGCCAGAACTGAGAAGATCATAGCGCCACAGAAGGTGCCCGATGGCAAGGATTGCAGGCGGAAAGCCCTAAACAGAAGGAGCGCCAAAATAGCATATGACCCCAAATGAACGAGTTTTGCCACGATGGTCTGGAGAAGTGGCTCTGGCATTTGGGGAAGCGATGATTGAGAAGATAGATGGAAGATCAGGCCCATCCACAGGATCGGCGGTAGCCAGGTGAAGACATGCTTGAACTTTGGCTCCTTCTCAGCCGCTTTCTGGTAAGCTCTCTCGGCTTCTCCGGCCCAGTTATCCCAGTTGAACTCTGATTGGATCCGCTGCCGGGCGCTACAACCCATGCGGCTGGCTGTCTCCGGCTCCTCGAGTAAAGTGATGACGGCTTTGGCCATCGCCTGGCTGTCCCCGGGTTCGACCAGCAAACCGCTTTTGCCATCCTCGATGTACTCGGCGTTTTGTCCCACCCGATCGGCGACCACCGGCAATCCAGCGTTTAACAGTTCGATAAGCTTAACGGAGCACTTTGTCCGGTTGATCAGGGTGTCGTCAAACGGGTAGATGGCTACATCAGCCATGGCGAAGAAGTAGGGCAAATCCGCCGGCTCCACCCAGCCGGCGTTGACGACTTGTGATGCCAGGCCCCTTTCCGCTGCCAGGCGCTGCATCTCCGCTTCCTCACCAAATAGGCCTTTGCCGACTATCTGCAGCTTCACATCCGGGATCCTGTTTGCAACTCTTGCCAGCACGTCCAGCACTCTTCCGACGCGAAACTCGAAGAAACGGGTGTAGAGGAGCATCACCCGGGACCCCACCCGACCTGGCCTTTGCCAATTGATGGATGATTCAAGGGGTTCTGCACTCGCCTCCACAGCGTTGGGCACGTAGAAGACATTGTCGGTTTTCCCCCGGATTGTGGCGACCATCAAGGCCAGAGATCGGCTGGCCACCGTGACGGAATCAGAATGCCGCAAAACCCATTTTTCCTGGAAGGGAAAGAACAGCCGTTTGGCCAGGCTATAGCCAGCGATGTCGTTCCAACCGCCCTCCCCTTCCCAATCGTCTGTATCGACTACAACTCGCACTTTCGAAATACCAAAGTGATTCGCAATCCCGAGGCTAGTGGCCACCAGCCCGGAAAACCCCTTGGGCTTAAAGGCGTGCACAATTTCCGGTCGCAAGCTAAGAGTTAGCCGTAGTAGGCGCCAGGTTAGTAGGAAATACCAAAGGATTGGTATTCGAGGCGGCAAGCGCAGGTTCAGGACGGGGACTTTGCCAACCATGATGGCGCGGCCGGAATCGGAAGGATTGTCCCAGGGGGGAACTACTACGGTTACGGTGTGGCCCTTTGCTATGAGCGCCCCTGCCAAAGGTGCGGCTCTGGCACTCACTGTCGACTTGGGCTTGAGGCCAAAGTTGCCCAAGAAGACGAGGTTCATTTGTTCTCGATCTCGCGAGCCAGTAGCTTGACAAGATCAGCCCGGCTGACAATTCCCACCAACTTGTGATCTTTTACCACGGGCACGGGATTGGCATCCTCCTCCACCATTAGGGTGGCCAGGTCACTGATTTCGCTCTCCGGCGTCACGACTTTGGGGTCCTGGTCCATTATCTCGGACGCTGTGGTGGCGAGGAATTTACGCAGCTCTTCCTCAAAGTGTTTGGTACCGCCAAGGTATACTATGCTATCAAGTATGGTGATGTAGGATGGAAAGTGGAGTCTGGCGTCTTTCACGATGAGGTCTTTCTCTTCGATCAATCCGACGACTCTACCGGCTTCGTCCACGACGGGCACTCCGGTCAGGTCTTTTTCAACTAGAATCCTCGCCACATCACCAACCGGTGTGTCGGTTCTGACGGTCAATACGTCCCTGGTCATAATCTCTTCTACTTTCACTTGTCACTCTCCCCCCACTTCCGTTAGTCAGGCTATTATACCGTGCTGACCCCGGAGACTGTCAAAAAACTGACCTGAGATTTGTGGTTTTGCGTCTTTACATCGGAGGCTCTCTATGTTATTATTATATCATGCAAGTTAACCTGAAGGGCGATTACGATAACGATGTATTTGCAGTGTCGCCCTTTGGGTGCTCTGTGAGGAAACCAAATTGAGCAGAGGACAAGCAATCTCGAATAGACTTGGGAAAGGCACTTAGGTTGATGACACCTTGGTGCCTTTGTTATTCTTGGCGGGTTCACGTCTAGGGGGGTTCTATCACAACCTAGAAAGGGAGGCAGGCTATGAATTCCAGTATTATCGGGAAAATTGAGAAAGCCAAACGCTACGCTCAGGAACGAGATCGCGTCAGTATCACCGGGTTGGTCGCCAGGTTTCGGGGCGAGCATGACAGCTATGCATTGACCTATAATGACAGTCGTTGGCACTGCACCTGCGGCTTCTTCTCCGGCTGGGGCGTTTGCAGCCATACAATGGCGATGGAGCGTATCCTTACAGATATGGTGGCGAAGAGCGACCTTGTCAGTCAAGGCGTGTTGCCAGATAGCGTCAAAGTTGCTCCCTAATAGCAGTGCTTCCTGGCGATAGGGCGATTGTTGATATTGTCTGTTTTGGCCACGTTCGCTCCTTTGCCCAGCCGATAGGGTGTTACGTTGCGCCCAAACTCGGGCAGTTTCGGTAATGATGTTGGCACGTCCAGTTTCGCCAAATCGTCGCATATTGGCTTGCCTTGCCTCCAGTCTCGTTTTGTCGGGCGCTATAATATCCTCTGCCACCGCCAATTCACCCTGGCAGTTGGCCTCCTCTCTCCCTAACACTCCGGCATATCACTCCCTTTTGGCTGTTGACCGTCACCTTATGATAATCGGCGGCGACATCGGGAGCGGACCTCAGGACTCGGTGTTTATTGCCCCGGCCGGACCTGAAGACGAAATTGGCCAGTGGCGCGAGAGTCCGCATCCCCTGCCTCAACCCCTGGCCGAACACACAACTGTAGAAGTTGAGCGTAAGGTCTTCGTCATCGGTGGTACGAATGGACGGGCAGCTCAACGAATCGTCTTTTCGGCAGATATGGCCGACGGCGGCGAGGTCGGGCCCTGGCGACCTTCCTCTGCTCTTCTGCCCGTTCCCCTGCGTGGTCAAAGTAGTGTAGCTATCAGGCGCGACGTATTTGTCATAGGAGGCAGTGATGAGGTTGGCAAACCTCAGGATCGGGTTTATAAAGCCAGCCTCGGGGCCGCCGGAGATCTAGGACTCTGGCAGATTTTGGGGTCATTGCCCCGACCCGTAGCCTACGCCGCCGCCGCGAGGGCGGGAGACACTGTCTATCTAATAGGCGGTGAGAATGAGAAGGGGCCTGTGCAGGACGTGTACGCTGGATTTGCCGGACGTGGAGGAGATCTCAACTGGAAGAGCCAGGGGTCTTTGCCTAAGCCGTCGAGTCGAGGAGCCGCTTTTGTCGATGGAGACAAGCTTTACTACGTTGGCGGCCGTGACGGAACCACCCCATCGCTGGAGACGTATATGGTGACGATAAACAGCGACGGCAGCCTCGGAGATTGGCAGAGGTGGCTGTCTTTGCCGAGGGGAATGATTGGACTCGCCGCGGCCTTGTTGAACGGAAAAGCTTACCTGGCCGGGGGTTTCGACGGGGCGCGGTTCCAAAGTAGTCTCATTTACGCGCCGGTTGGTGAACCGGCCACTGTTGTGCTCGCCCGTTCGGCACCCATGGGAAGGAGGACGGGCACACTGTCTGTGGCTATCGCCATATCAGGTCTTGTGGCTCTCCTCAGTCTTTTGGTCGTCGCCTTTGCCTTGATCATCGAGAGGCGTCATTGAGATCCTTCACGAGTGCCTCAACCTTGTCTATAGCCTCATCAAGCCGGGTAAGCGTCTCGTGGATGGGTTGCGCTTGCGCCGGGTGGTTGAAGATGCTCTCGAGATTCAGCTCGGCCAGAACGTTCCAAACACGGTTAAGCCTGGCCACGGTGGTGTGCAAGGGCAAAGCCCGCCGGATCTTGGCGATTTCCTGTTCAAGCATGTCGAGCCGCTGAGTCAATGCTTCCTTGACCCGGTCACCGGAGAGGGATTCAAGATTGGACCTCTGGTCCTGGCGTTCCATGAGAAGCAATTCAGTGTGGGCCACCGATTGCCTGAGGGTGTTGCCAGCCTCGAGATGCTTCTTTATGAGGAGCGCTTTCTCGACGGATGCGAGGTTGTAGCCCTTCTCGCCGGAGATTATCCCCTTCTTTGTCCAGTAGCTAAGCTGGCGTCTTGTAACTGAGCAAATTCTTGCCGTCTGCTCGATGTTGAATTTCACCCGGTCCGAGATCTGATTAAGACTAAACCGATCCAATTTTTCGTCGCTGCTGCTGTCTCGCTTCAAAGGCACACCCCTTTCGTGTTTGGTCGATCGACATTAATGTTGATCCAGGCGTCATGGAATATAGCATCAACGGGCGCAATTTGCAATACTTTCTGGCGAGAAGACAGGCAATGGCTACATTTCATGTTCATTTGCGACAGTTGTATTCACTCATTCGCGGGAACATTATTTGGATTCGCACGCGGACAGATCGTCTCTGGCAGCCAAAAGCGATCAGGCTTTATTGCAGTGTCCCCCCGATTCGTGATATAATATAATAGGTAGGTTGGGAGGTAAGGCTCCGTGACACTCGCAGACTGGCGGGATATTGCCGTAATCATCATCGTGGTGTGTTTCTTCATCCAAACTCTGGTGGTGATCGTTCTGGTTTCCATTTTGATCAAGGTTGCCATGGAACTTAAGGTCAAAATGGAGGCCGTTTTGGCTTCCACTCGGAGCACAATGCAGAACATCAGTGGCACTGCTACCTTCGTCGGCGACAGGGTCGCCAATCCGTTGATCAAAGGACTTGGCTTTGTCTCTGGTTTGAAGAAGACAGTTAGAATTCTGTCTGGCTTTAGAAGAAAGAAAGGGAGGTAACGAACAACATGTCTGGAGATACAAATAGTGGTGGATTTCTCGCCGGTTTGGTAATAGGCGGACTGTTGGGTGCGGCTGTGGGCCTCTTGCTAGCCCCAAAGGCAGGTGAGGAGACGCGCGAGGAATTGAGAGAAAAGGGCATCGAGCTGCGGGGCCGCTTTGACGAGATGGGCACTCACGTCAAAGACAGCGCCGACGAACTGGCAGCGAAGACCCGCACCGTTGTGGACGAGAAGCGTTCGCAGGTCATCGAGGCGATCGAAGAGGGCAAGAGAACTGCCGCCCAAACGCGCGCCGACCTTGAGGCCAGTCTGCTAGCGGAGCGGAGCAAAAAGGTCTAGGTCATTGAGGATTGGCGGAGAGGGTGGGATTCGAACCCACGAGACATTGCTGCCTACTCGCTTTCCAAGCGAGCGCCATAGACCGGCTAGGCGACCTCTCCATAGATCAAGAATTGGCGGAGAGGGTGGGATTTGAACCCACGGAGCTTGCGCTCACCGCTTTTCGAGAGCGGCACCATCAACCACTCGGACACCTCTCCTTGATAGCCATGCACCCCCGGTTTGGTCATCGGGGATGCTGGCGCAGTATGCGACTGGAATCAGGCTCAGTCTTGTTTAGGTGCTTATCGCCTTCGTATTATAGCAGATGTCTGGAAGTGAGCGCAACTTGGCGGATTGTGCCCACGCCCTAATAAGCTGGCAGGTTAGCTTGGTCTCAACTAGCTACATTCTCCGTATTTGCACGGCTCCAGTGGTGAGTGCGAAGCGAAAACGGAACAACTCAAATGAACTCCACATTGTCAGCCATGTCTTCTTGACCCAATACGCCATATAGTAATACGAGACCCTGGATTATTGCGCCAATAGTGGTATTCTGAGGAGCGTAGACAATTCCGCAGTGCTGGTGACCATAGGCGTGAAGTCGCAGAAAGTCGGCATCCTGCGTAAGAATGACGCGGCCATTTCGGATAGCGAAGGCCAAGTGCTGTTCATCTCGGGCCCCAAGCAAACCAGCATCCTTGGCCGTGATGACATCCAACCCGCGGCGGCGTAGTCCGTACGCTATCGCGCTGTGGACATGCTCGTCCAGATAGAATGTGATAGGTTCACCCACCTAGCTTCGTCCTAAGTTTGGAAGTAGTACGCTTGCGGAGATCTAGGATGAACTGCACGTCTGATTCGATCGACTGATCAATGTCTTCGCGATGGTCGAAATAGTAAGTTAGCGCCGCGTAGACATCGGCGAGTGACAGGCCATACTCGCTAGCGATTTCATCCGCGCCCAAACCTAGGCGTTCGTGCCAAACCACGATATCCTGCACCGTGATCCGGTGTCCGGCGATACGCGGTTTGCCCCCCGCAACACCCGCCGTAATCTCAATATGCGTCGTCACTGTATCCATTTTGCCCTCCAGTACCTAAGCTTTCCCTTGCCATCAAGTCAATACTGACGCCTGAACGAAAGGCGCTATTCTGCAACGGGGGACCTTCTCTACTCGGCTGAAACGCAACGCCTTCGACCTACTCTCTCAAAGTCTTGCTCCTCGGCATCCGTTCCAGAGGCAATAGCTGGAACGGATGCCGATAAGCTTACAAGGAGTATAGCATAGGTACCGGGGAGGAGCAACGAACTATTGGCCCACGATGGCAAGAGGCAAGCCATGATGTTGGAAGGACGAGAGGGTGATTGCGTCAGCACAGGTTTTCGCATGGTTGCTAGTACCGACGCAGATGTGATATATTCAGGACGCAAAGGGAAGGCTCGCTATTGTGGTACCACCCTAAGGGTTCACAGTAATCAGCCATCCTTCCGCCGAAGGGCCACCAGCGATGAAGACGGGCGTCCTGTCCCCTCTCCCTTTGGTCCTTCAGCCGAAGGAGGGTGAGGGCGCACTCAGGAGCCCACGTTTTCAAGACAATGGTTGATCACTGTTCTCACCCGTAGCTGACCTGCCC
>JAUSEJ010000581.1 GCA_030650265.1 Dehalococcoidia bacterium
TCATCGGCCCGAACTGGAAGTTCCACGTAACCCATCTTGAAGTCGGCTCTCCCGCCGCCATCCGCTTCGCTCCTGAGAAGGACTATAGAGACATAGACGTTGGGCACGTGGGCGGACTCGACGGGAATCTCCACGACCTGACTGGTGCTATTGATGTCGAGGGTCTGGTAGGACATGATGTGCCCTCGTTCTATGGTAAGAAGAGCCTTGGCCTTCGGGAACGGCGAAGGTATCAGCACCTTGGCCGTCTCACCTGGTTTGTAGCTCGGCTTGTCGGCGATGAGGTCGATCCGGTCGTTGTTTTCTACCTTCCAGTAAACCATGTCACTACCCGACGCATAGACGTAGGTTGAGCTTCTGACCTCGTTTCCTCGCTCGTCCTTGCCGGTTGCCAGTATCTTGTAGGAACCAGCCTTTGGCAGAATCAGGGACGTGTTGGCCTTGCCTTCGCCATCGGACATCGTGGTCGCCCTCGACACGAGAACACTGTCGACCTTGCTCGTCCAGGAGAATCGACCATCCGGCCCCTTCTCCTGAACGCTATACCACTTCTGCTCGAAAAGCTGGAGATCGATCGCCTTGTTTGAAACGGCAAAAGCTTGGGTATTCTCGGTGATCAAATCGATTCCCACCGATTTTCCCGCGGCCACAACGCGGGGCCTGGGACGGACGCCGATATAGAAAGTGCCCTTGTGAATCGTGGCCTCACTTCGTCCCACAACCTGTTGGTTGTTGGCGTCCGTGACCATCACCTCAAAGGTAAAGTTCTGTCCCATGGTTTCCTTGGCGATGTCGGAGCGCAGCCGGAATGTAAACGCGCCGCTGTCATCGGTTCTTCCCTCACCCGAAGCAATGGGCCTTGGCCCCGGATTGAACGTCGGCGAAGAGGTTCCCTCGTCGTGGTCCGAGAAGGAAAATGGCCCGTCCACCACGTCCTGAAGGCCCTCAAACTCGTATGGTTTCTGGAATACCTGCCAGGTGACCTTGGCATCGGCCATCGGAGCGCCGAAGAAGTAGTTGGACCCGGCGGAAATCGCCACGTCGTCGCCCTGGATGTATTCCTTTTTGTCGCTCGACACCTTCACCTCGAAATCGGGCTTGCGGAACTCGGCCACAAGGAAGCTGGCGGAATAGGTCTCCATCCCGCTTTTTGGTTGCGCCGGATTGCCGTCGAAGGCAGCCTGGATAGTGTAATTGCCGGTCGGCGCTTCCTCCGCAAGGGCGAGTTCGCC
>JAUSEJ010000587.1 GCA_030650265.1 Dehalococcoidia bacterium
CCTGGCAGCCGAAGGACATGGGGGAATAGTCTTCCTGACCGGCGAGCCCGGAGTCGGCAAGACCAGGCTGGCGCGCGAAGCCCTCGCCCGGGTCAGGGGGCATGGCTTTACCGTACTCAATGGACGCGCCCTCCCTCTGGAGACCGGGCTGGCCTACGCACCGATACTCGACGCCTTCGGTCCTTTGCTGGGCAGTCTAGCTCCTGACCGGCTCGAGATTCTTGTGGGTGACCTGCCACACCTCGGGCGTCTATTCGACGGTCTTGGCCTCCCCCTGCCAGTTCTGCCAATGGAAGGATTGGGAGATCCACTCCTCGAGCGGACCCGTCTCTTCGCGGCAGTGTCGCGCCTCCTTGGAAGATTAGCCCAGGAGTCGCCGGTCGTCCTGTTCGTGGACGACGTACATAGGGCTGATCCCGCGACCCTCGATCTGCTACATTACCTCGCACGCGGCATTTCCGACCAGCGAGCCCTCTTACTCGCCACCTATAGCGGTGATAATTCACACCTTTCTCATGGTCTACGACTGCTCATTGGCTCGCTCGACCGGGACGGATCATATGAAGAGATCGTCGTCCCCCGCCTTGACGCTGCAGCGGTGGACGACATGGCACGAGGCATTCTCGATGGAGAGGCCCCCCGAGAGCTTCTCGCTCTTCTTAACGATCGTGCAGGTGGGACTCCTCTCTATGTCGAAGCTCTCATCGCCGCCCTCGTCGAGTCCGGCAATCTCTCTCGTAGTCCTACTGGCAACAATAATTGGGTCTTTGATGCCCAAGCGGCATCCGCCCTGCCGCCGACTGTTCGCCGTCTCATTTTAAGGCGCCTGGAGACACTAGATTGGGCCGACCGGCGTGTCCTCGACCTAATCGCTATCATGGGTGACGCCACATCGCACGCGGTCCTTCAAGCTGCGAGCGGCTTGGAAGAGGGCGTTCTCCTTGATGCTCTCCGGCGTTTGCGAGGGGCAGGATTGGTAACAGAGGGAATGGACGGGTTAGATGTGGCCTACGGGATAACCCATCCGCTCATCCAGGAGGTTGCCTATACCGACCTTCCAGAGGCTGCAAGGCGCCGCGCCCACATGGCGGCCATCAAAGCGCTCGAATCATTTTCGGAAGGACGACCTCACGACCTGAACCGCCTGGCTGGCCACTATCGAGGGGCTGGCTCGGAGGTCAATACTGATCGCGGCCTTGAAGCTCTGGTAGGAGCCGGGGAGCGGGCGCTGGCGTTATACGCTAACGATGTGGCAGCGCGATATCTGGAGGCGGCCTTGACGATGACTCGCGAGTATCGACAACGCCCGGCATCAGGGGCCGGGGAACGGGGGACTCCAGTTCCGTCCCCCGATATCATGCCACGGCTACTCGAGAGGTTGGGTGAGGCCTGGGAAAGGCTTGGTAAACGGGGAGCAGCCATCGAAGTTTGGAACGAAGCACTGGCTGAACGAGAGCGGACTGGCCCTGCCGTTGGAAATGCCGCCGATGTCTCTCGACTTCGTCGACAATTGGCTGTAGCGGAATGGGACCGTGGGAACTTTGACGTCGCCAACTCTCATCTAAGTGCAGGCTTGCTCCTTCACGGGAAGGACGAGCCGTGCCAAGAGGTGGCCGACCTGAATTTCGCCCGTTTCCACATACTTTACCGAACTGGGGATTTAGCTGGTATGGAGGAGACGACAGCAGAACTATTATCTTTAGCCGAGCGATTGGCATCTCCACGGGTGGAGGGTGAGGCCAACATGGCTGCATCAAGGCTCAGCCTCTGGCAGAATGACATTCCTAAGGCTCGCGAACGAGCCCTGCACGCTCTAATGGTAGCCGAATCCTTGTCAGAAGGACGAGACCTAGCGATCTGCTGTCGAGCCCACAACGCCCTGTCGGCCATCGCCATGCGCATGGGCGATCATCATTTGATTCGTTATCACGTCGAACGCGGTCTGGCCGTGGCCCGACGTCTGGGTGCTCCAACTGAAGAAGTCTTTCTCCTCGTGCGCCTGGCTTACGCCAACTTTATGTCCGGCGCCTGGGAGGATTCCCTGCGTTGCACCGAAGAAGCAATCTCGCTGGCCCGGCTGGTGGGAAATAGTCATGACCTGACCTACTCGCTGGCTGGACGGGCAATGATCCTGGCTTTTCGGGGAGATCTGCCTGAGGCCGAAGCCTGTGTCTCCGAGGCGAGGAAGGCATTTGCCAACGTGACGACGGCAGACAGGGGGTTTTTCAGTCTCGTCGACATTGCTGAGACGGCCCTCGCCCTCGAACGGGGGCAGGCAGAACGAGCGCTGGGTGTTGCAAAAGGTTTCGTTACCTTTTCGGCGTCGGCAGCCACTCCTATCGGCCCGACACCCCACTATAGGGCGATCGCCTTGGTCCTACTTGCCGAGGCGCAGGTAGTGGCAGGGGAGGCGGCCGGCGCGCTGCAGACTGCTCGCGACATTATTGGCCTGGGTCCCGCTGGCACACCCTATCTTTCCGCGCTCGCGAACCGGGCCGAGGGGCTCGCCTGGCAAGCCTCGGGCCAATGGGAGGCTGCTGTGGCATGTCAATCTCGGGCGAACGAGACGTTCACCGAGCTGGGAATGCCTTTTGAGGCGGCCAGGTCCGTGCTGGAGCAGGCAGTTTCAGCCCTCCAGGCGCGACCGGAATTGGCAGCCAGAGCTTCCCAACAGAGCCTGGCCATGTTTGAGCGTCTGGGCGCCCGTCGCTATGCCGACCACGCTCGACGGCTGCTCCATGGTTTGGGAATCTCGCCACTTGCGACGCGCCGGCCCCGCCTCGGTGGAGTTCGGGTCAGCGTCCGTGAACTGGAAATAGCGCAGCTCGTCGCCCAAGGTTTGACTACCGTTCAGGTAGCAGAGCGCCTTACTCTTAGCCCCCGTACTGTCAACGCCCATCTCCGCAACATCTATGGCCGTCTTGGTATCGGCTCCCGTACGGCCCTTGCCCGAATCGTAATCGAAGCCGGCCTTCTCTAGCTCGAAGATAAGAGAACAAAAACTTAGTTAATTTTGCCGATGTCTTTAGACGTCATCCGTGTTAGTATTGTTTGTGCCAGCTTGAGCAACAAGGAGGATTACGCCATAACGCGGATTGCTGACTTCCAGAAGAAGTATGCTTCTGCCGCACAATTCCGCGCCGCCGTAGCTAGAGTGGAACTGAAGAATGATTACACTTTTGTGCTTCATCTGAAGAGTACGCGATTTGAGTTGCTGGAAGGTTTCTCGATCTTTGGGGGGCGGTGCAACCGTGGTGCCCAAGTTCAGGATCATCGCCCATCTCAAGTTCCCGACGAGTTAAGCAAGGTCGCCATACTCAATAAAACAAAGTGTGAACAGGTACCAGCCCCATCTAGGCCAGTTCAGTAGTTACAAATTGAAATGGAAATCCTGGTGTTTGGAGCGGAAGATGATTCAGCACAACATGGTAGACTACGAAAAGACCTACAAAGAATTCAAGCTCGACGTGCCAGAATTCTTCAACTTCGCGTGGGACGTAGTCGATCGGTGGGCAGAGGACCCCGAAAAGCTGGCCTTGTGGTGGGTAGATGACTATGACAACGAGGTTAAGAGGACCTTTCGCGACCTATGCTCCGAATCATTGAAAGTCTGCAATGTGCTGGCCCACCACGGAGTCAAGAAAGGCGACGTGGTGATGGTTATACTGCCCAGGCTCATCGAATGGTGGGTGGTAAACATCGCCTGTCTCAGGATGGGCGCTGTAATCAGTCCCGGCACCACCCAACTTACCTCCAGAGACATTAAGTTTCGCCTCGACGCTTCGGAATCTGTGTGCATTATTACCGACGCAGATTTGGCGCCCAGAGTTGACGAAGTCATTCACGACTGTCCAGGCGTGAGAGCCAAGATAATCGTGGGTAGTCACCGCGAAGGCTGGCTAAATTACGCCAACCAGGTTACAGAGGCTTCGGGCGAATTTGCCAGAGTCCCCGCTCGCAGCGATGACAGCGCTATCCTCTACTTTACATCGGGTACTACAGGGTACCCCAAGATGACACTTCACACCCATGTGAGTTTCCCCTTAGCCCATTCGATAACTGGCCGATTCTGGCTCGACCTAAGGCCAGTAGACTTGCACTGGAATCTCAGCGACAACGGCTGGGCAAAGGCGGCGTGGAGCTCGCTTTTTGGTCCGTGGAACATGGGCGCAGCTCTTTTTGTTCACCATTCCGCCCGTTTTGACGCCAGGAGAACGCTGGAACTCCTCAGCCGCTATCCCGTCACTACCCTATGCGGCGCCCCTACCAATTACCGCATGCTCGTCCTCGAGGATCTGAAGGCGTACCGATTTCCCACTCTAAGACACTGCGTGGCAGCCGGAGAGCCTCTGAATCCCGAAGTCATCAATATTTGGAAAGAGGCAACAGGGATCACGATTCGCGACGGCTACGGCCAAACAGAATCGGTTGTGTTGGCTGGTAGCTTTCCCTGTATTGAGCCGCGCTTTGGCTCGATGGGCAAGCCTTCACCGGGGTTTGTAGTAGAGGTGATTGACGACAACTGCAATATCTTGCCGCCCAACAAGGAGGGCGACATCGCAGTGAAGGTGAAACCGGAGCGACCGATAGGATTATTCCGAGAATACTGGAAAAGCCCGGAACAGACCGCCAAAGTTTACCGCGGGGACTGGTACATCACAGGTGACCGGGCCTATAAGGACGAAGATGGTTATCTCTGGTTTGTCGGTCGTGCGGACGATGTGATAATCATGTCAGGTTACCGGATAGGTCCCTTTGAGGTCGAAAGCGCCCTTCTGGAACACAAAGCGGTAGCCGAATCGGCTGTCGTCTCAAGCCCGGACGAGATCAGGGGGGAGGTAGTCAAGGCTTTCGTCGTTCTGGCGCCCGGCTATGAGGCATCTGACGATCTGGCTCGCGAGCTGCAAGAGCACGTGAAGAAAGTGACTGCTCCCTACAAGTATCCGCGAGAGATAGAATTCATCGACTCGCTGCCGAAAACGGTGAGCGGCAAGATTCGAAGAGTCGAGTTACGTGAGAGGGAATGGGGTAGGAAAACCAGGCAATAGGGAGGTCGTCCGAGGGGGTGAGGCAATTGGTCCTGGCCAGAAATACTAATTCACGGAGGAAAGACAATGACTCGAGTTGATGAGCTGCAGAAGAAATATCGGGGTCTTCCCCGAGAGGTCATCATCAAATTGGAGTTGCACCGCAACGGTATTAGAGATTCCGAGGCGCTTGATAAGGTAGGCTACTGGGCACGCTCAGAGGGTGTAGGAACCTACCAAAGCTACGATCGCGATGTATCTCTAAAGGAGAGAGCGCAAAAAAGGCCGGGAACAGTAAGGCCGGGTTATGTCAAGCGCCTCGGTTCACTTTATATGAAAAATGGCTTAGGCGTCAGGATCGAGAGAGATTCCACTAGCCCTTATGAAATCAGGGAGATAGGTGAGGGGCGATTTGCCCTATGTGAAGGAGACGACAAAGTCGAGGAGGTATACTTTCCTCGTAAGCCAATGCCGTACGACGACCGAGAAGAACCTGCGACTAGCAAAGGGACCCCGGTAAGCAGCCTCGTTTCCCCGAAATCTCCCGTTTGCGCCACGATAGTTCCCGTGAGATACTGCGAGTATTTCGCCCACGGGGAGCAGTGTAAGTTCTGCAACTACAACGCCACTCAGGAAGATGCTCGCTCGATCGGGGCCCTTCGCCCTATAGCGGCAAATCTGGAGGAAACGGTCGAGGCCTACAAGATTCTTAGCTCCGACGTCAGGCTTGCCGAAGTCCGTTCTTCGATGGGTGCTTTTAGGGAAGTTGAGTCGGAGACGAGAATATATTTTGATTTTGTGGAGAAGATAGCTAGCGGAGCTTCCTACAAACCTGACCTCCTCATCGGTACTCAGCCGATGGATAGGAAAAGCATGCGGAGGTTGAAGGATGCTGGACTTGATTGTATTAACTTTTGCGTGGAACTGTGGAGCGCCGACTTAT
>JAUSEJ010000592.1 GCA_030650265.1 Dehalococcoidia bacterium
CTGTTGTGTTGTCCCATTAAGGGGCTGGCACGGTCAATGGTAACTGGCGTCCTTGACAATTTCCACGGCAGACCTAGAGTATGACGCTCGCCCAATTCCTGATGGTTTACCTTTATCCAGAACTGCCGCTCCTGAAGATGAGGATCTTTGTAAAGGTCCTCACTGCTCATCGAGGGAGTAGCGGCGATCCCGGCCTGCTGCAACATTTCCACGGCTTCCTTCTGCATGTGGAGTCTGGTCCACCCGGCGATCAGCTTGTCCAGTTCATCCTGGTGAGTCCAGCGGGAAAGTCTCCCGGCAAAGCGCTCGTCGGTTGCCCACTCGGGTTGTCCCATAACCCGACAGAGAGCCCGCCATTCGTCGTCGGTGGAGACGGCAATGCTAACCCACCGGTTGTCTCCCTGACAAGGGTATAAATTGTGGGGAGCCATGGCGTTGTCCCGGTTTCCGACCCTTTCCGGGTTTTTGCCGTTCATAACATAACCCATGAGGAGGTCGCCGATGAGTGTTGTTATTCCTTCTCGCGCAGCGTAATCTATGAACTGTCCCTCTCCCGTCCTCTGGCGGTGATTCAGGGCCGCAAGGATGGCAAAGGCTACCATCGTTCCGGTCCGTAGATCTATTGTTCCCCGAATCTCGGTCGGTATTCCATCGGGATAGCCGGTGACCTCGAACAAGCCACCCATGGCGGCGAAGGTACCAGCGTACCCACCATGGTTGCGCTCCGGACCGGTGGTCCCACTGCTCGAAAGAGAGAGAACGATAGTGTCCGGCCTTATCTGCCGTAGGTCCTCATACCCCAGCCCCAAGCGGTCCATTACAGTCGGTCGAAAACTATCGACGACTACATCGCTCACTGCCACAAGTCGCCTGGCTAGCTCGATGGCCTTCGGTTCTTTGAGGTTTAGGGTAACGTCCAGCTTGCCCAGATTGACGTCGTCATAGTTGTGGCTGCGGTTGGCCATCGCTCCTGAGGCTCTGTCAGACATTCGTAGCGACCGGCTGATGTCGACGCGGGAGCGAGACTCAACTTTGATGACTTCAGCGCCGAGGGTTCCCAGCAACATGGTCGCGTATGGCACGGCATATACCGACCCAAAATCGAGGACTCGTATTCCCGTTAATGCGCGTGGTATCGCTGCCTCTGCCATCAAATCAGGCCCATTCCTCTCATTCTTGTGAGCTCGTGGCGAGAATAACCCAGCCGGTCGCAGTAGATCTCCTCATTGTGCTCTCCCAGCCTGGGGGCTGCTCTCTCCAACTGAATTGGCGTCGCCGATAACTTGTATGGCACCGTCGGATACTTGAGCCTGCCCAACTCCGGGTGGTCAAGCTCCTGAAAATATCCCCGGGCCGCCAGTTGCTCTGATTTCAACAGGTCCTCTGCAGTGGAGACAATGCCTGTGGGGCAGCCGGCAGCCTGTAGCAAATCGTAGATCTCATTCTTAGTATGCTGAAGTGCCCACTGGTCGATCCGGGAGTTTATCTCCTCAGCATGCTCCCTTCGCCCGGTTGGGGTCTCGAATCGCCGATCCTCTGCCATCTCCCGGCCGCCAACGACTTCAGCCAGTCTTGTCCACATGTCCTCGACGAGGGGCATAATCTGCACGAAGCCGTCTTTGCATTGAACCAGACCGGCGATGGGCCATGACCGGGATCCCCGGCTTTCGACCTTTCCGCGATTTGGGTAGCTTGTCATCTCCACTCTGCTCAAGGTAACCAGCGCTTCTTGCTGTGAGATGTCGATTTGCTGGCCCTCGTTGCCCGCCCCCTTCCAGAGGAGGGCAGCCAGAGTGGCTACTCCCGCAGCCACGCCACTATCGTACTCGCCGAGGAATCCCCCCGCTTTCAAGGGAGGCCGATCCTCGTACAGAAGCCAGCCTAGCCCGCCCGGAAGAAGGAATCCCTCTCCACCGGCGTGGAAGGTGTTGAGATAATAAGCCTTGTAATTCCGATGAGGTCCGGTCTGTCCGAACGGGGTGATGGAGGTCATTATCAGGCCCGGGTTGCATTTCCTGAGCGTTTCATAGCCAATCCCCAGCGCATCCATTTCGCCGGGTGCATTGCTTTCGACCAAGACGTCAGCATCCGAAATCAAACGCTTGAAAATCGCCTGACCATCGATTGTGTGCACGTTTAGAGTGATGCTCCGTTTGCTAGTGTTCAAATATAGGTGGAGACCACTGCGCTCCGGATGGGGGAGATCGTCCGGGAAGGGTCCCATGCTCCTGCTTATGTCTCCGCCTTGCGGATCTTCGACCTTTATCACGTCGGCGCCAAGGTCAGCCAGCAGCTTGGCGCAGAACGGTGCTGCGACAAACTCACCAAGCTCGACAACTTTAACACCAGACAGAGCTTTGTTCGTCAATTGTTAGTAGATCACCTTCTCTTCAACTAGTTGGCAGTACTCCTCTTCGGACATGTCGAGAAGCTGCCTGAAGACGTATTCGTTGTGTTCGCCTAACAGAGGCGCAGCTTTGCGAACTCCACCCGACGTCTTGCTTAGTTTCCAGGGTTGCCCGACAAGCCAATCTACGCCGGTCGCGGGATGTTCCATGGTGATCCAGATCTCCCGTTCTTGAAAGTGAGGATCGAGGAAGCGCTCACCAACATCAAGACAGGGAGCAGCAGCTACTCCCGCTTGCTGCAGCATCTGGGTCACCTCGAAATTGGTGTACTGGCAAGTCCATGCCCCAATGAGATCGCGTAGCGCCTTGCGGCTTTTCTGCCGCAGGTACCTGTCTCCGAAGCGAGTCTCCCTGGTCCACGGAGGCTTTCCCATGACCCGGCAGAGGCTTTCCCACTCTTCCTCACTGGAAACAGCGATAGACA
>JAUSEJ010000593.1 GCA_030650265.1 Dehalococcoidia bacterium
ATTTATCGCTCTTCTGGCGAATACGCCGGCTCGTTTGGCGCCAAAGGCAGCGGCGATGGCCAGTTGCTGGAACCTGTGGACATTGTAGTTCTGGAGGACGGGAGCCTGATTGTCTCCGATGTCGGCAACAAGCGCATCCAGAAGTTTGACTCGCAGCGAAAATATGTGGCTCAATGGCGGGCGCCTGACGCCGTAGCCGCCAATGGAGGGCATCTTGCCCTTTCTCCTGACGGCTCGGTCTATGCCACGGAACCCGAACGGCACCAGGTGGTGCGGTACGACGGGAATATGAAGCCCCTTGGCGCCATAGGCGAAGTGGGCGGTGGGGCCGGTCAATTCCGCCAGCCGGTGGGCCTCTTTGTCGACGTGGCCGGCAACTTGTATGTAGCCGATACCTTTAACCATCGCCTGCAGAAGTTCGCGCCAGGGCAGTGAGAACGTTATGACTCGGATTCAGGCGAATAGCGGCGACAAGAGACGGAGATTCTCGATTTCGGGGATATTGTTTTCTGTCGCAGTGTTTGTTTCGGCCATAGGCGCGGCTTCTGGGCAGTACCTTCTGAACGAAGACATCGTCATGGAGTTCTTTCGCTCCCGTCCTTTGCTACCTTTAGACGCTGCCTTGTGGAGTATCTTCCCCGGAGTCTCGCTGCTGATAGCCAGTGGTATCGTTTTTGCCCTTGCGACGCGGCGCCTGTTCTGGTCGACTCGCGCTGGAAAAGAGGGGAGAAATCCGGCAGATCCTTCTTTGCGCATGACCCCTACGCTTACGCCTGGACTTGAGGCTTTAGCCGGTCTCAGCCATTCTGTTTGGTGGCTTGTCATTCAGTTCGTCGCCGCCATTGTCGGATTGGGACTGGCCGGCTATCTTGCCGGTAACTTGCTGGCCGGGAAATACAGTCCGGAGCTCCCTCTCGTGGAGATCGGCTGCCTTTGTGCTTTTCTCCTCGCCTTGATTTGTGACGATGTTCGCCGTGGTTCTGGTGCGGCTGCACGCTCGTCTGGAGGGGAGGCCTCCGGGTTGCCCTCAACCTGCCCTCCCCTCCTTCTCGGGGAAGCACGACGGGAGAGGGTGGACGGGCTGTTGTCCGGCAAGGTTGCTTTGCGTGGTGATAGGGTGGACGATACCATGGCGAATGTATTGCCTTTGATAGTCGAAGAGGTTGAGCAAAATTCACCCTGCCGTCTGGTCGGATTAGCGGCCGGTATACAGAGCAGTACGGCGGAGCCGCCAGTGGACTTCAACCGGAAATGGTTCCCGCTCCGGCCAAGGAGGGAGACAGAGCCGGGTCTCGCAGTCCCCGAAGTCATTGTCAACACGCCGTCTGTCCTGCAAGACCATGACAACGAGGCAATTGTCTCTCCCTCCGAAGGGTTTGAGAAGGAGTCCCCTCTCCCCCCGTCCTTCCCCGAGAAGGAGGAGAGGGTTAGGGTGAGGGCCCCAGGTTGGCCTCCCTCCAATGTCTTCAAAGCAATGCGATCGTTGCTTAGGCCTCAGACCCTGGCAGAGGCGGCCTTCGTCGTCTTGATGAGCGGCCTATTCGTCTACCTCAATATCAGGGATTTGACCAATGCGGCCTACGCCGCACTAGGGGACGAGTATTCTTTCTTCAACGTAGCCAGAGGCATCGCAATGGGGGCGCCGGTCAACCTGTTCAGTCAAAGAGGGGTATTTGGCTATCATCCGGTGCTAGACTCGGCCTATCAGGCCCTGGTGATGGGTCATTTTGGCATCAACCAGTTCGGCTGGAAGCTGTCCGGCGTGCTCATCGTGGCTTTGAGCTTCTTGCCGCTTTACCTTTTTGCCAGACATCTGTTTGGTGTTCTCACGGCGATATTGGCGACAGCCGTTACCACCTCGTCACACTACCTCTTCGCCTATGCCCACACCGGCTACAACAACATCCATTCCGTCTTTCCGACGGTATTGTCCTTGTTTGCCGTCGGTTTCGGCATCAGTAGGAGAAGTTCGGCGCTCCTGTTCCTCGCTGGCGCTTTTGCCGGGCTCGGGTTCTATACCTTCTTCTCGGCGCGTTTTGCCATCGCAGCCCTCTTGTTGACCCTTCTGCTGGAAGGAGTGGTAGCGGGACAAAGATTGGCGATTTTCAGGCTGATGTTCTTTGCTGCCGCTGGCTTCGCCGTGGCAACTTTCCCCATTTTTGCTATCGACAGGATGGACGTTTTCAATGCGATGTTGTCCAATTCGGTGGCCAGCTTGAGCACGAACTGGTTGGGGTTGGCTGAGGAAGTGTCGAAGCGGTCCCTTCAGGCGCTATTGGGGTTCAGCTACAATCCTGCCGCCGTCCACTACGTTTCCGGTTCCTTGCTGGAGCCGCTAAGCGCTGCGCTGGCAGCATTAGGTATAGTGGTGACCCTGTTGCGGTTGAACGATTGGCGCTTTCGTTTTCTGCTGGTATGGCTGATCGTCGGCCTGGTAGTGGCCGGGGGCTTTTACCATGGATTCAACATTGCCATGTCCAGGCTCATGATACTGGTACCCATCCTGGCAATCTTTGCCGCTGTGGTCGCTGGCGAGTTTGTGCAGTTTCTGACCATGCGTTTCCGGCGTCGCTTCTGGCGGGTTACGATAACTGCCGTGGTGGTGAGCCTGCTGGTGGGCGTCATCTTTGCCGCCAATCTTCAGCGCTTTTGGTCGATCACGCCGGCAAGACTGCCGGTCCGCCCGGAGACTCTGGCGGTGGAAGCCGTTTTGTCGAAAGAAATCGACCATGCCACTCTCGCTTCAGCCGTGGTGGTCGCTCCTGCCCCGGACGCTCTGGCCAGGCTCGTCTTCGATTCCTACGTGGCCGGCTCGCAAAATCCCGTGTTCTTGAATGCCGGCGAGAAGACTTTCGTCGAGCGATACGCCGATTCTCCTCTCATTGTGTTCATAGAAACCAGTGATGCGGATGAGAAGGCGATCTTCAGCCGGCTCAAGCTTAAGGCGCCGGAGGCAATGTTCGCCGAGAAATGGGACAGGTCGCACAAGCAGCGGGTTGGTATCATAAACAATCCGACGCCGACGCCCAGCGCCATACTTCTACAGGCCGGTTTTCCGGCGGGCTTGCGGGCCGTGATGAGACTTGGGGGCCTGGGAAAGAGTGAGGGCACGTTCAATTCGCCACGGGACGTAGCGATCGATAGAAACGGGAATCTCTACGTCGCGGACGCCGGGAATCATCGCGTCCAGAAGTTCGATGCCGCCGGCAATTTCCTTATGGTGTTCGGCGGCGCCGTCGGGTCGGAGGCCTACCTGAAGGCGCCGGTGTCGGTGGCGGCCGACAGCGCCGGAGGAATAGCCGTCCTCGATGGCGGAGACCCCGGTATGAAGAGGTTCGCCGCGAACGGGGCCTATCTGGGCAAGCTTGGCAGCGATTTGGGTCTATCTTTGCCCCGCAGTATCGCCTTCGATTCGTCGGGCAGCCTGTACGTCGCCGATGCCGGTCGAGTTCTCAAGGTTTCCGATGATGGACAAATCATCTCTACGATCACGGGCAGTGGCGCCGGAGCTCAATTCAGGGACCCAACCGGCTTGGCCGTGGACGCCACGGGTCGCCTGTTCGTCGTTGATGGCGTGACTGGCGTAGTCAGCAGATTTGATTCTCAGGGACGTTTCGAAGCGAATTGGGAGACCCCGGCCAGGGGTGGCGAAGCCCATCCTAAGATTGCCATAGGTCCCGACGGTTCGATTGTCGTATCCGCTCCCACCAACCGGGCGGTCCTCAAGTTTAGTTCAACCGGACAGCCTCAAGGATCGTTTTCGGGAGAGACCATCGTGGGACAGCGTCTGGAGGTCCTCGCTGGACTGGCAGTTGATAGCAAGGGCTTCGCATACGTCGTCGACTCTAACAGACATGAACTATCGAGGCTGGCTTTCTATTAGGGGCAATTACGCCGTCTCCGTGGTGAATATCGTCTCTCGCCGAGCAAGTTCTGTTATTGAGGGTAGAAAGGGATGTCGTCTCAGGATCGGGATTTGGCTCATGGCGCTTGGGTTCGGCGACTCATTCTCCTCCTGGTGGCGGGAGGGTGCATCGCTGCGGCCTTCTATGCCCAGTCGCTGTTCGTTTTCGACCTCGCCGCCCTGGTACGTCCGGGCCAAATCTACCTCGTAGCCGCCGTCATCTTTGCCTTCGTCTTCCGTCTGCCCCCAGCGGGAGAGCTAGCGCAACCGGGAAGAGGCGGGCGTCGGGCCATAAGGGGAGTGGTGGTCCTCGCCGCGTTCGTCCTGTTGGGGGTCAGTTGGTGGCATGCGTCCGCCTTCCCCACGAGTGTTCTTGCTTTGTTCATTTGGCTGGCCAGCATGATCCTGTTTGTAGTCGGGGCCGCCAACTGGCCGCGGCGTTTCTCGATGGCCGCTCTTTGGGACGGGGCGCGGCAGAAGGCGACGTTGGCTGCCATTATCCTTCCCACGTTGGTCGTCGCTCTCGCACTCGGCGTTCGTCTCTATCGTCTCGGCGAACTACCAGACTTCTTCATCGACGAATCGATCAGTGGTTATTACACTCTTAAGTCGAGCCTTGAGGGAAGTCTTCCCCTGTTCACCCCGGTTTGGGAAGGGGCGTCCAACGTACCTTTTGGCCTTCAAGGTTTCGTCTACTCGTGGTTTGGCCAGAGCCTTGCTGCTCTGCGGCTGCCCTATGCCTTTCTGGGCGCATTGGAGGTCTTTTTCGTTTATCTGCTGGGCAAGGAGATCGGCGGAAAGAAGGCTGGACTGGTAGCAGCAACGCTACTCGCACTTCTGGAGGTCCACGTCCATTTCAGTCGCACCACAATGTTTGCCTCTACTTCTATCGCCTGGACTGGCGCGGCCGTCTTTCTGGCTCGAGGTGTGCGCAGGGGAAGTTGGTTCGAATGGGCACTGGCAGGAGTGATCGTTGGACTGGGCCTCAATGCTGGCTTTCCTGCCCGCCTTCTGCCCGCTATGGTTATCCTTTTCGTCTTAGGACTGTTTATCCTTCACCCTCGATCTATACGTTGGTTGTTGACTGGTATTCTTTTCCTCGTCGCCGGCTACGTTATCGGCGCCGGACCGTTTCTCGCCAATTTCGTGTCCCATCCCGACCAGTACATGCCCCGGTCGGCTGAGAGTTGGCTTCCGCTGGCCATTGCCAGCTTCACCAATTCGGCATCGCTGGCCCAGCCGGTGAACGTTGGCGACCTGCTTTGGACCGGGCTCTACCGGGAGACTCTGGGCATAAACCTGTTTGGCGATGCCCATACCTGGTATCGGGAGGGACGGCCAATGCTCGGCGCTCTTATTTCGCCGCTGTTCTTCTTGGGATTGGCTGCCCTGACGTTGAGACTGAGAGACTGGCGTTGTTTGGTGTGGGGAATCTGGCTGTGGGCCTCTTTTCTTCTGCTCGGCGTAACGTCCAACGTGACGCCGGTGTTCCACCGCCCGGTGCCATTCATGGCGATGGCCTGTCTGGCGATTGGTGTGTCAGTGAGCGGTGTTGGCTCGATGGTCGGCGACTTGTTCCGACAGCGTCCGGTCAGATGGGCCTTTTGGCTAGCGGTGGGCGGAGTTATCGGATCGTTCGCCGTGCTTCAGCTTTCTGACTACTTTCTCAACTACGCGCCGCGTGATAACTGGCCGACTGACGACCTGCTGGTAAGATATCTGCACGACCTTGGCCCGGCGAACGACGTGGTAATGGTGGCAGACCACGACCATGAAGCCGAGCGGCGGCTGATTCAATTCGGCATCGAACTGGGCAAGAAGAACGTAGCCGTCGATTGGAAGGGTTCCAAGATTCCGGCTAACTCCACCGGTTCAGCCCATTCGCTGGTCTTCATCGTCCACCCTAGTCGGCTGCAGGATTTGGCCGCCATCAAGGCGCTGTATCCTGGGGGAACCGAGCTGGAGCTAAAGGCGCTGGGGAAGACATGGTGGACCGTTTACCGATACGGTGTCTCTCACTAATTGGGGTTGCGTTGTCTGAACCGCTGATTTCGCGGATTACTGGATTTCGCTGATGGGACGTGATTCCCTTATCCTGTACTTGCATACAAGTTATCTATGCCCTCTCGGGGGTCACACAATATGTGTAAATAGGAAAGCGTCATGTCCCCTCGCCCCCTGGGAGAGGGTTAGGGTGAGGGCGTTTCGTTCTTGCCAGCTATTTGTTCTAAGTTTCTCAACTGTCGGGGCCGGGGAGCGTCCGGTTCAGCTCTTCTCTCAGTTGGCGCCACAGAGGCAAGTGTCCATCCAGGATGGTCTTGAAGCGATTGTTGTGCCGTCGCTCCAGCAAATGGGCCAACTCGTGGACGACGACGTATTCCAGACACTGAGGCGGTTTCTTAGCCAGTTCGAGGTTGAACCAGACCCGGCGGGCGGTGCAGTTGCAGCTTCCCCACCTGGTTTTCATTTTCTTGATGCGCCATTCGGCAGCTTGAACTCCCAGAGCCGGTTGCCATTTGGTCAACAGTGGCGGCACAAGGGCGCGCAATTGATCGCGGTACCAGCGCTGCAGCACCTGCTCGCGCTGCCCGGCGCTGCACTCTGGCCGCAGACATAAGTCCATGAAGGAATTATCGCGCAGTTCCACTTTGCCTGCCCCGTTATGGTCGACAATATTCAATCGATATCGTTGACCCAGAAAGTAGTGGCTTTCGTCGCTGACCATCTCGCGCGATGATGGGCGCGCCTGGACTTCGAATTTCGCCTGATGTCGCCTGATCCAGGGCAGCATATCGACAATGGCGAGCCGCATCTTCTTGTCGCTCATCGAAATCGGCGCACTTATCCGCACCCGGCCATCGGGCGGATAAACCCTCAGGTTGACGTTCTTGATCTTCTTCCGCACTACTTCCATGTCGATGCCGCCGACGTTGATCAGGCGCTTGTCGACGGTCATTGTGATCCCCCGTTAAGGGCCTGTTGGAGAATCGCTTCGAGCAGCCGGCGTTTTTCGTCTTGGCTCTTGGTAATTTGCGCTTCCAGCCGGT
>JAUSEJ010000597.1 GCA_030650265.1 Dehalococcoidia bacterium
CACGAGTTGCATAACATCGCAGCCGCCGATCACCAAATGGCCCCCGGCATTGATCGAAGTATTCAGGGGAAAGATGGCCAACCTCGCCTGCACCTGTTCCGAGGGCATCGCTCACTCCTCCGGTCTATCGTAGCTGGCCGAATTGTACCCTAGATGGGGTTAACAAGACAAGAAATGCCGCCGGTTCTCCAGTGTTATGCCCGGACCGCCAAATACATCAACGATCTAATCATCGACGATCTGGTTAGGGATGAAGCTGCGTCCCCTCATCGTCCAGCAAGATGATGGCGTCCTGCGGGCAACTCTCCGCTGCTTCCCACAACAAATCATCGTCACCGCTGGAAGGGTCAAGCAATACTACTTTCTTCTCGTCATCAAGATCGAATACCGTGGGGGCGATGGCGACGCAGTTGCCAACGCCGGTGCAGAGATTGCGGTCTACTCTAACTTTCATGGGACTTCTCCTGCAATCGATTGTGTTCCGGCCTCATTTTGCCATCCTTGAGGCAACCGGGTCAAGGACCAAAGGCCTGCCAGTCTCAAGTCCAACCTCTACCCATTGCTTTTGGCATGGCTTGACAAGCGTCTGGTATTGACTATACTTATGATAGACTCATCGGTTTAAGAGCTTTCCGGTGACAAGGCCAATCAGGCAGTTCCTTTGACCTCAGCCTTCCTTGCGCCAGCGGCGTTTCCGCACAATGGTTCAAGCGGCGACGTGCTTTTAGCCGCATCTGATGCCGCTCTGTATCGCGCCAAGGCCGATGGTCGCGACCGGGTGGTGGTCGCGGAATGAGGGCCCATGCGAACCCGTTGCCACTTTACGGTGAAGTGAACCCGCAAGATTATCGCAGCATTGGTTACGCCCGCACCTTGATGGCATCAGTATTTTGAGGGGAAGATTGTTCCACATGATAAGGGAAACCCACGTTTCGCTTCTCGACATGGCCTTGTGTTTTTCCAACGCCTTGGACATGGTGAACCCCGCTCTGGTGAATCACCACAAGAGAGTGGCCAGCATTGCCGTGAGCTGTGCCGAGGCTCTTCGGTTACCTTTGAAGGATCAATCCGACCTGATGATAGCTGGTCTGCTGCACGATATCGGCGCGATCGAAGTACAAGAAAGGCTTGATTTGCTTCGGTATGATGAGGGCACTGACGTTAACAGGCACGCCGAGATAGGATATCTCGTTCTGCGGCTTTTGCAACCTCTTTCCGATATCACCTCCCTCGTGCGGTATCACCATGTTCCCTGGCGGGCCGGCGCTGGCGCTCAGTCAACGTCGGGGCCGGTACCTATGGGCAGCCACATTCTGCATTTAGCCGATCGGGTGGCGGTCCTGTTGGGTACCCAGACCAAAGTCCTTGGTCAAGCCAGAGAAGTTATGGCTCGAATCGTCGAAGGGTCCGGGGACACGTTCGTGCCAGAACAGGTGGAAGCACTCCATAGTGCGGCAACGAAGGAGTCCTTCTGGCTGGATGCCACATCCCCCTCGCTGGATTCGCTCTTGTCGGCAAGACCGACGCTAGCGACTATGGTTTTGGACATGGAGGGCATCCTTCAGTTTTCCAGGCTCGTGAGCCACTTAATTGACTTCCGCAGCCCCTTTACTGCGTCTCACTCCAGCGGCGTGGCCACCAGCGCGGAGATGCTTGCCAGACTTGCCGGATTCTCTAGCCTGGAATGCCAAATGATGTTGGCCGCCGGCTACCTTCACGACCTTGGCAAGCTGTTGGTGCCCCAAGAGATTCTGGAGAAACCGGCCAAGCTAACCGAAGATGAGTTCAACGTCATCAGGTCACATACGTACCACACCTACCGCAATCTCGAGCCCTTGGGCGCCTTGGATACCATCAACACCTGGGCTGCCTTTCACCATGAACGCCTCGACGGACGGGGTTACCCCTTCAAGCTGAAAGGGGATGATATTCCCCTCGGTTCCCGCATCATGGCAGTAGCGGATACTTTTGCGGCCATTGCGGAAGACCGTCCCTATAGGAAAGGAATGACAGTCGAGAAAGCCATAGAAACACTCGATAAGATGGTCGTGACCGGCGCGCTCGATGCGAACGTCGTATCCCTCCTGAAACTCAATTACCACGAAATGGACGCGGCCCGAGCAACCGCCCAGGAAGAGGCCACCAAGAAATTCCTGGAGTTTCGCAACCTATAGGCCGCATGCACCACAGAGTCTATGGCCCCGTCGCCAAGACTCCTCGATCCGGTACTACGGCTTTGGGCGCGGCCCAGTTTAAGGGCCGCTCGGCTGTCTGTCAGCACGGCTTTCTTTCTTGACATCCGTCAACCGCTGTGCTAAGGTTTGGAGAACCTGGCCGAAACGCCGTGCCTCGACAGGAGTCTCTCTTGAAAGTCCTTTTCGTCTATCCCGATTTCCATGTGAACAAACGCCCAAATGGCACTGTATCCTACGAACCGGCCGGCTGGTACAACGAGGGATTGGCCTCACTGTCCGCCGTTCTCAGAGCAAGGGGCCACGAAACGGCGCTTTACCACCTGTTATTGCCGCCCACCAAGGCAGAATTTCAGGCCGAATTGCGCCGCCAGAATCCTGGCCTCGTTGCCTTTGCCCTCCGCAGCGAGGTGTTCCGTACCGGCGCCGGCGAGGCCGTCTGGGCCAAGGAACTTGGCTATACTACCATCGCCGGCAGCTACCATCCGACGCTCAACCCGGAGGAGAGCATCGCCTCGCCAGGGATCGACATCGTCTGTCTGGGCGAGGGCGAAGCGCCGCTGGCCGAGCTCTGCGACCGGCTCGATAGCGGTCGCGACTCCTACGACATCCCCAGTCTCTGGCTCAAACGGGGGGACGAAATAGTCCGCAATCCGGTCGGACCGGTGGTCGAGAACCTCGACGACCTGCCCATCCCTGACTTCTCCCTGTTCGACTTCGCCAAGCTAATGTCGTCCCAGACCTACACCGCTCTGGTGTCGTTTACGCGAGGCTGTCCCTACAACTGCACTTACTGTTGCAACCACGAGATCCATTCGATTTACCCCAACCGCAAGGCCTGGCTGCGAAGCAGAAGTCCCGGCAACGTCGTGGATTACATTCGTAAGTTGCGCCAGTTCTACCCCGAGGGGCGCTACCTGCGGGTCATGGACGACATATTTCACTGGCGGGAGGAGTGGCTCGCCGAATTCGTGCCCCTGTATCGGGCGGAGTTCGACATGCCTCTGGCGGTTAACCACAGGCCCAACCTGTTTAGCGAAAACATGGCCAGGCTCTTGCGAGAAGCGGGGTGTTACCAGGTCTACTTTGGCCTCGAATCGGGCAACGAGTTCATTCGCAAGCAGGTCCTCCACCGTCACATGACGAACGAGCAGATCAAAATAGCTTTTGCCAACGCCCGGAAGGCGGGAATGATAACCGCATCCTATAACATGGTCGGTCTTCCCTACGAGAACATGGAAAGGGCGCTCGATACCATAAAACTCAACGCCCAAATCGGCGTCAATCGCATCCTTAATCCAATTTTCTGCCCCTATCCCAATACCGATCTTTACGACACGGCCGTCAAAGAGGGCTTCTGTTCGCCAAAGGTGGACTACGAGGACAACGTAGTGTGTACCATGCCCGACTTCGGTGAGAAGGAGATAAACTTCGTCTGCGCCAACTTTAAGCTTTTTGTGAAGTTCTACAAAATTGCCTATCGTCTACCAGCTTTCCCCCGAAAGAATCTGGAGAAACTAATCGATCGCCTGTTTCTCTCACCGCGCCTGCCTTACGAAGCACTGACCAGGTTGGCATACGCAAGGCAGGACCAGTCTTCCCGAATCAAGGACCTCTTGCGACGGCGTACGCCGGGTATCTTTATCTTTATCCGCGACCGTTTAGTCGGCAATCGCCTTTGATCTACCATAGCTAGGAAGTTTCAAGAGACCGAAATAGGGAGGAACGAAAATGCCAGGAGGCTGTGTAGGCAAGATACTGTTCGTTGACCTGTCCAGGGGGCAGATCACCGTAGAGGCGCCCGACGAAAAGCTCTACTACGACTATCTTGGCGGCTACGGCATCGGGGCACGCATTATCTACAGCCGGGAGCAACCCGGGGTTGACCCCCTGGGGCCGGATGCTTATCTTGGCTTCGCCGCCGGCGTATTGACCGGCACCGCCGCCATGTTTGGCAACCGCTACACTGTTATGGGCAAGTCACCTCTCACGGGAGGCTGGGGCGATGCCAACTCTGGTGGCGAGTTCGGGCCCTATCTCAAATTTGCCGGCTTCGACGCGGTCTTCTTCACCGGGACAGCCACCCGGCCGGTCTACCTGGCCGTTGAAGATGGCAAGGCCACCTTGCAAGACGCCTCCCAACTGTGGGGCAAAGACTGCACCGAGACAGAGGATATTCTCAAAGAGCAATACGGGAAGAAGGCCCAGATCGCCTGCATCGGCCCGGCCGGGGAGATGAGATCCCTCATCTCCTGCATTATGAACAACAAGGGGAGGGCGGCCGGGCGCTCCGGTCTTGGTGCTGTTATGGGGGCGAAGAAGCTAAAGGCGGTGGTCGTCACGGGCAACGCCCAAGTTCCGGTAGCCAGCAAAGAGAACGTGACCGCTCAATATCGCCGGCAATTAGCCCAGCTCAAAGGCCCCCTGGTGGATCGCAGTCGAAAATACGGCACCTGTGGCGGCCTGGCAGCCTCTGTCAGCCGAAGCAATGCCCCCACCAAGAACTGGGGCGGATCGGGAAGAATCGATTTTCCCGACGCCAGGCTGATTAGCGACGACAACGTCATCAAGTTTGAGGCCAGGAAATATGCCTGCTGGCGCTGCCCTCTTGCCTGCGGCGGCCACATGATAGCTGGCGAGGAGTACGATTACCCGGAGGGGGCCCACAAGCCCGAATACGAGACACTGGCGGCCTTCGGCTCCAACTGCCTGAACTACAACGTCCAATCCATCATCATGGCCAACGATATCTGCAACCGCTACGGTCTCGATACGATTTCGGTCGGATCGACCATCGCCTTTTGTATCGAGTGTTGCGAAAATGGGGTCATAACCAAAGAGGAGACCGACGGACTGGAGATGACCTGGGGGAATCACCGCGCCATTGTGGCCATGACCGAGAAGCTGGCCAAACGCGAGGGGCTCGGCGAGATGCTGGCCGATGGCGTCGCCGTGGCAGCCCGCAAGATCGGCCGGGGCACTGAGAGATTTGCCGTGCACGCCGGTGGGCAAGAGCCAGGCATGCACGACCCCAGGCTAAGACCCAGTCTCGCCACCGCCTATTTGATGGATCCAACTCCCGGACGCCACACAGCAGGCAGCGCACCGGAAGGAGATATGCACGGACCGGCGGCCCTGAACCTGCCGAAGCTCGACCCCTACGTCTATTCCGGCAAGGGGGAGTCGCACCGGAAGATGAGCGCCATCCGGCATGTAGTCAACTGCATCGGCATCTGCTCTTTCGGCTTCGTGCGCACCGAGTTCGAGAACGTGCCAGAGGCCATCAACGCCGTCATGGGCACCGCCTACACGATCGACGACCTCGTCACCATCGGGGAGAGAATCGCCAACCTACGTCAGGCCTACACCGTCAGGGAGAGCGGCAGCACCCGGAAGAGGACCATCCACGGACGCCTGACCGGCCATCCCGCCATGACCTACGGTCCTTCTCAGGGGATCACCATTGACCTTGAGACGCAGATAAACGACATGCTCGATGCCCAGGGCTGGGACCGGGAAAGCACCAAACCCGGCAAGGAGAAGCTGATGGCGCTCGGCCTCGACGACGTGGCCGAGGACCTCTGGTCAACCTAGAAAACCAAAACAATCCGCATCAAGGCCAACCATTGTCCAGCTAAAGCCTCCACTCCTGAGCAGCTTTCTGGAGCAAGGAGTTGGACCTTAATTCCGTGGCCAAAGTAGACCTAATCGTCACTTAGGAACGGAGGCTTCAGCCGGAAACCCCCGTTGACAGAGCTGCGTGCTTCGTGTATTATTGAAGCAAGGAGACGGCGTTTCGCCGGAAACGGAGGCTTCAGGTGGGCGCGACCCTGACACTAAGGGAAGGACAAAGGCCGTATCGGGCCGATCCGCTGAGCGAGGAGACGGTGGTTGTCGCCTGGGTAGAGCAGTTGTTCGGCGGCGACCTGCGAACCAGTTCCGGGGAGAAGGTCCAAATAGTCTGTCGCGGCTGGCGCAGCGCCGACGCCGGACCCGATTTTCGCGATGTCATTATCGCAGGGGAAGATGGTAGTCTCCGGCGCGGCGACGTTGAGATTCACGTCAAGACCAGCGATTGGCGCCGCCATGGTCACAGCCACGACCGGCGCTACAACGGCGTCGTTCTTCACGTCGTCATGTGGGACGACGAAAACGGCCGGCCAACCTCGCTTTCTAGCGGCGCCTTCGCACCCGTGCTCGCCTTGCACAGTTTCTTGAAGGTTCCGTTCGGGGTGCTGCTGGAAAGGGCAAGGCCGGAGCGGCCACCTCTGGCGCCCTGTGGGCAAGCCGTGCAAAGATTGGGCGATAGATCGGTAGCCGGGTTTCTCGACAGGGCCGGTCAGTCAAGAATGGCGAGCAAGGCAGCCGCTTTTGAGGCGGCGATCGCCAGCCGGGGCGCCGCACAGGCGCTCTACGCCGGGATATTTGAGGCTCTCGGCTACGCCAGGAACCGGGAACCTTTTCGCCAGTTGGCCGAACTCCTCCCTTTTGCCTCCCTTGAAGGCTTACTCCTCGGTCGAGGCAGGGACAAAGCGATCCAGCGAGCGGAGGCCCTTCTCCTGGGAGTGGCGGGAATGTTGCCTTCCCAGCGTGGCCGGGCGACCGCCACGGACTACGCTTCAAGTGAACTTGTCACCCTGGAAGAGGAGTGGACCGGGCTCGACGGCGGCTTCTGGATGGCCGCAGACCAGTGGCACTTTTGTGGGACCAGACCGGAGAATTACCCCACCCGTCGCATCGGTGGCGCTGCCCGGCTAATCGCCCGTTCTCTCGATACAGGACTTGTCCCCTTCTTTCTGCGCCCCCTCGATCGGCCCACGGCCATCGAGGCCCGTCACTCACTTATCGGCTCCTTGTTGGTCAAGGGAGAACCGCCGGTCGAGCACAGCCCCTGTCGGTCCGGCTTGATCGGTCGAGGGAGGGCCACGGTATTAGCCGTCAACGTCATCCTCCCCTTTGCGGTAGCCTACGGTAACCTTTCTTCTCATTCAGGCCTGGCCAATCGCGCCAGGTGGACCTACTTCACTTTTCCCCCGCTCCCCGACGATGCCATCGTGCGACGGATGAATCGCCAGCTATTCGGCGCATCTTCTTCCAACCTGGTCGATTCAGCTCGCCGCCAGCAAGGCCTGCACCATCTATACCAGGAGCTATGTCGGCGCGGGCGCTGCCACGATTGCGAGTTATCCGCTTCCATCTGAGCCAAACTGGCATGTAGGACAGAAAAGTTATAGAATAGCGGCGGCTTCGGGTCGCAGTCGCCCGGTGTCGCCGATCCCGGGACCAGGAGAAGTAATGCACCGACAGGGTTTCAACATTCGCCGGATCGTTCTGTTCTTCTTCGTCGCCTTCGCCCTTTTCTTGGCCGGGTCGCTGCTGATCGACCGGGACAGGGTTGGCAACACCACCGTCAGCCCTGGTTCTCCGTCTGCCACCTCCTCCACGCCGACCTCTTCGGCGGTTGTGACCGGGACCAAGACCTCGCCTACTGCTTCCAGGCCAGCCGCTACCCCGGAGCCGACCATTCGTCCGTCTCTGACAAGCACGCCAGCCGCTACGCCAAGTCAGACTCCCCGTCCCTCTCTGACCAACACGCCAGTCGTGACGCCGGAGCAGACCCCGCGTCCATCTCTAACCAACACGCCGCCCGGCGCCACCGCCACCCGTCCGGCGACCAAGATAGATTTGCTCTATCCGGTCAACAGGCAAAACGCCATTCCGTCCAATTATGTCCCTGATGACCTCACAACACTCACTACGGTGCGGACGCTTACCGCCGGCCTGCGTTTCCGGCGACTCGTACTGCCCGACCTCGAAAAGTTGCTGAACGATGCCAGGGTCGCCGGTTATGAACTGGTGGTTAGCTCGGCCTATCGCTCTTACAGCGAGCAGGAGAGCGTCCATGCCTATTGGGAGGGCGTTCTCGGGAAGGTCGAGGCCGACAGACAAAGCGCCCTGGCCGGCCATAGTGAGCATCAGTTGGGCACGACCGTCGATTTGACCAGCACCAGCGTCGGCAATGAACTGAATGAGAAGTTCGGCGCCACCCCCGAGGGCCTCTGGCTAAGGGACAACGCCTATCGTTACGGATTCGTCATGACCTACCCGGAGGGCAAAGAGGCGGTGACCGGCTATACTTACGAGCCATGGCATTTTCGTTACCTGGGGGCCGATCACGCTGCAGCTATTCGCCAAAAGGCGACAACGCTGGAAGAGTATCTCCGCTCCCTTCGCTAGGAGATATTCCTATATTCCGGCTCCAGCCGTAGCCGGACTGGCTAGCACTTGAAGTCACCTGGCAAAGGAGTAAAAACATGTTGTTCATCGGTGTGATCGGTGATGGTGACTGCTCGCCGGCGGTAGCCGAAGTGGCGGCGGAAGTCGGCAGACTACTGGCCGGGCGAGGTGCGGCCGTGGTCTGCGGCGGCCTCGGGGGAGTGATGGAAGCTGCCTGCCGGGGGGCGAAATCGGCGGGCGGCCTGACCATCGGCATTCTGCCATCTGATAACCGGCGGCACGCCAACCGCTATGTCGATATCCCCATCGTCACCGGCCTGGGCGAAGCCCGCAATGTACTTGTGGTCAAATCAGCTCAGGCAGTGATCGCCATCGGCGGCATGTATGGCACTCTATCGGAGGTCGCCATCGCCCTGAAGAACGGTATTCCGGTGGTGGGCCTTAATACCTGGAGACTACAGCGTCAAGAACGATGGGATGAGGGTATCGCCGTGGTTAGAAC
>JAUSEJ010000598.1 GCA_030650265.1 Dehalococcoidia bacterium
CGCCAAAGATCATTAGTCCCCGACCGCCTCGCTTATCGATGATCGGGCCGACAATCGGGGCAACTAGGCCTTCCACTACCGTGCCGAAGGAGAGGACGCCAGAGATGGCAGCCCGGGACCAGCCCAGATCCGCGCTCATAGGCTTGACAAATAGACTGAGGCCGTAGAACCGGAGGCTGACCAGCACGAACTCGGTGACAAAACCCACCAGGACTATCACCCACCCATAGTAGAACCGCCCCCGGGCGATGGATCTGACCAGAGCGGCCATTGATCGACCCCCTTCACCATGATCCAATTCAATTACGCGAGGGATGCGATTGACGTGGCCCTCTCGCTATGCAGGGTGAGACCGTCTTGCCGGAATGATAGCACAAAACGACCGTCGAGGCACGGCGATTCTAACACGAGAGCGGCTCGGCCAGTGTCGCAAGAATTGCGTAATATGCATGCGTAATCTCCAGCCGGATATGCGCTTGCGGGCGATTGACACCGGGTTTTCCGTGTGCTAATCTGCATTCTGCATTGATCCCTATCGATCCAGTCTTCTCACCCATAACGCTAGAGCCCACGAGGAGGAGTTTATGACTACCCGACCGAAACCATACGAGGCAATGCTGGCGGAAACGGTGCGATTCGCCAGCCAGAGCGGTGACATTATCGACGGCTACCTGGCCCGGCCTCTTGGCGCCGGCCCCTATCCGGGAGTCCTTGTTATCCACGAGGCTTTTGGCCTGCTGGAGCACACCAAGAGCCTGGTTCGTAAGTTCGCCGCGCGCGGCTATATCGCCCTGGCCCCCGACCTATTCTCGCGGGGGGGAGAGCCGGATCCATCAGATCTTCCTGACGTGATCCGGAAGATAACGGGTCTACCTGATTCCCAGGCCATAGCCGATTTCGAGGGCGCCATCACTGCTCTCCGCTCCGTCGCCACTAGCAATGGCAAGATCGGCTGCATCGGTCACTGCTCCGGCGGACGACATACCCTCCTTTTCGCCTGCAATACCAATAATCTGTGCGCGGCGATAGATTGCTATGGCGGGCGCGTGGTTACGGAGGAGACTACGGCGGCGCAGCCGAAGCCGGTCATCGATATGATCGCCGACTTGAGTTGCCCGCTGCTGGGCCTTTTCGGAGAATCGGACTCGAATCCCACTCCCGCTCAAGTGGCCCGACTCGAAAGTGAACTAAGGAAGCACAACAAGACTTTTGACATCAAGTCTTATCCCGGCGACACCGGGCACGGGTTCTTTGCCGAGTATCGCCCAAGCTACAGGCAGGAATCAGCCGTTGATGGCTGGCAGCGGATATTTGACTGCTTTGGCAAATATCTGTCTTGACGCCGCATCCCACTATTTTTGTATACCCTTTCGAATAACTTAGAGCGGAAGAGGTCTCTACCCGATGAAGAAATCGTCTATCCTAACCGCACCCCCGCGGCGAGTTATCGCGCGGAAACAGCGGGAGCCCCGAATTCCGCCTGGGCAAACGGCGACGGACAAGTTTCCCTTGCTGACCTATGGAAGGACGCCTGAGGTAGACCTCGGCGAATGGCGGTTTGGCGTGTTTGGCTCGGTGGAGGAGCAGGTGGAACTGGCCTGGGAGGATTTCAATGCCCTGCCCCAAACGCAAGTGATCGCGGACTTCCACTGCGGCACTCTTTGGAGCAGGCTAGACAATCTCTGGGACGGCGTCCTATTCAAGGACGTGATCGCCCTGGCTCGCCCTCTAGCAGAGGCCCGCTGCGTGATGGTACATAGCTATGGTGGCTACTCCACCAACCTGGCTTTGGAGAC
>JAUSEJ010000599.1 GCA_030650265.1 Dehalococcoidia bacterium
CATCTGGGCTATGTTAACTCTGAAGGCAGCGTAAGGGGAAGTTGGTCGGTGACTTGTGGTAGCGTGTTTAGTCAGAAGATATGGGAGGCGGCGGCATGAGGAGAATCCTCGCTGGCCCCTATGCGGTAGGACAATCCTGCGAAGGTGAGACCAAACCCGCGCTCGTAGATCGAGGCAGCTCCCGACAGATAGTGTATCATGCGGTTTCAACCCGCGCATATTAGGTTGACACATCGTCGCAGAGGCCCAATCCACTCTTTTCTGACAAAACACACTACCATGGTCCGGCCCCACCCCACCCTGTCTGTTTAGAGTGGTTGTTGACAAGCCCATCCATTTCAGGGGCCAAGCGTTCGCAATTCAATTCGGCCAGGAGTTCCCAATACTGATTGCGAATTCTTCGCCCTCAGGGCCTTCCCCCATCGGTTTTCTGCCACATGTGCGCTGTGGTGTGGGAAACCGCGCACATCTCTAAATGAAAGCCTTTGTAGTGGCCTTTGTTACACCCATGTCATGATTCAGTGAATTCTGCCCATTTTATAGGGCGGTCCGGATGATGTGAATCCGGATGAGACGTTCAGGCGGCGAAGCGGGCCCAAAGCGGCGGCACTGCCAGTCCGGACTGGTCCGGCGAGCAGTCCCCGGCGGCGGATGCGTCATGTAGCTACATATCGCCATTCATTCTTCGCCAAGACCTCTGACCCTTACGGGTGACCAAGGCTTCCGCCATCCCATCTGCGAAATCCTTTAATCCGCGTCATCCGCGGTGCGGACAGCCACGGACAACCGCCCCCAGCCAGCGCATCACGCCGCCCCCGACCTCCGTCCTTCATCCCCTATCCCCCAACCCCTGACCCCTGACCCCCACATCGGACGTCTGTTTGCGAGTGTTGCCGCCCAGGCTGTATAATAGAGATAGTGAAAGTACGTACATTACACTCGTGGCAGGTTAACCCGGCGGAGGCGAGGGAGATCCAGTGCCGTTTGGCGTCTCAGGTGTCACGCCGGACAGAACTGGTGAAGGTCGAGTTCATCGCTGGTGTAGACGTCTCAACCAACGCTCGGCTTGGATTGGCCAGGGCAGCGGTGGTAATCCTGCGATTCCCCGATTTGACGGTCGAAGAGTACGCGCTGGTCGAAGAGCCGATTGCTTTTCCCTATGTCCCGGGCCTCCTCTCCTTTCGCGAGGCTCCGAGCATTCTCAAGGCATTTGAAGGACTGAAGTCGACGCCCGACTTGGTGATGGTGGACGGCCAGGGTATCGCTCACCCTCGGCGCATGGGACTGGCCAGCCATCTTGGTCTACTGCTTGACCTACCGGTGATCGGGTGCGCCAAATCGATTCTGGTGGGCCAACACGGGGACTTGCCCGAGGAGCAGGGAAGCCTGGCCTACCTCATCGACGGAGACGACGTGGTTGGAGCGGCCGTGCGAACGAGGAAAGGCGTAAAACCTGTTTACGTCTCCATAGGAAATAAGATTGACCTGCCCACTGCGATAGGTTTGGTAAATAACTGCTGCCGGCACTACCGGTTGCCGGAGCCAACCAGATTGGCACACCTGGCCGCCGCGGGAAGATTGCCTACTAACACGAGGAGCTGAAAACACAAGAGATGGAAGATCTACGTGATCGCCTAGCTGACCTGGAAGCCAAGATTCGTACCATTATGGTGCGTCTTTGACATACTTGACAAGGAACAGGAAATCGCCAGGATCGAGGAGAGCTCGACCGACCCCGATTTCTGGCTAGACCAGGCCGAAGCCCAAAAGGCCATGCGGCAGTTAGCAGATTTGCGTGGAATGGCCGAGACCTGGCGCGGACTCGAACATAGCGTCAAGGACGCCATTGATCTGAGCGACTTGGCCATGGCCGAAGCAGACGATGATCTGATTGCCGAGGTGTTGGCGGAAGTCTCCCGGACTGAAACCACAGTCAAAGGGCTTGAGTTCCAATTGTCTCTAGGGGGTGAGCACGATCGCAAAAATGCCATCCTCGCTATCCACGCTGGCGCGGGTGGCACCGAGTCACAGGACTGGGCGGACATGCTGCTTCGCATGTACCTGCGCTGGGCCGAGAAACGCCGTTACGAAACACAGATCATCGATATGACCCCGGGCGAGGAGGCGGTAATCAAGAGCGCCACCGTCGAGATCACCGGGCGATATGCCTATGGCTATCTCAAGGCTGAACGGGGGGTCCATCGCCTTGTCAGGCTGTCTCCGTACGATGCAGCGCATCGCCGCCACACGTCCTTTGTACTCGTCGAGGTCATGCCGGAGGCGGACGACGCCGCTGATGTGACGGTCGACCCGGATGATCTCAAGATCGACGTATTCCGTTCCAGTGGCGCCGGCGGCCAAAACGTCCAGAAGAACAGCACGGCGGTGCGATTGACTCATCTGCCATCGGGGTTGGTGGTCACTTGCCAGAACGAACGATCGCAGTTACAGAATAGGGATACCGCCCTGCGCGTCCTCCAATCACGCTTGCTGGAGATCGAACTCGAGAAGCAAGAGGTTGAGAGGGCCACGCTAAAGGGGAAGCACGTTAGCGCCGGCTGGGGCAACCAGATCAGGAGCTACGTTTTGCACCCCTATAATCTGGTGAAAGACCTCAGAACTGGCCATGAGACCTCGAATACCATGGCGGTCCTGGATGGCGATCTGGACGCTTTCATTAATGCTTATTTGGAGGAAACGCTCGCTGATGGAATTTCCTAGTGGAGGTGCAAAGATGAGAAGGCTCCTTACCTTACTGATTGTCCTCGGACTGGCTCTTGCGAACTACGCACCCGCTTTGGTGCAGGCGGCGCCTGGGGATATCTCTGTCTCCTCCAGCACCTATGAGAACGGGTTCCCCGACAAGATAACGTTTAAGATTCAGGCAAAGAGCAGCTCCCAAATCAACAAAATCACACTGCGCTACACAACGGCTGACGGCGGAGTCGAGGCCTATGCCCCTCTCACCATTACCTCCGGCGCCTCCGTCTCCGGCGACTACACCCTAAACACCCAAAAGAACTATATTCCTCCCAGCACTAACATCAGGTTTCGCTGGGTCATCGAGGACGCAGCCGGGAACAGCCTGACGACAGACTACAACGCCTTTGACTACGATGACGTTCGCTTTAAATGGGACAAACAAACCAGTCAGGGAGTCACGGTATACTGGTACAAGGGCACCCCGGCCTTTGCCAAAGATGTGCTTGATTCAGCCGTGACCTCGATCAAACGTTTGTCTGGTGAAATTGGCGTCACTTACGAACGACCGATGAAGGTCCTTGTCTATGACAACAAGAAGGATATGGACTCAGCGCAGCCCCAGAGAAGCGCCACCTACCAGGCCGAGACCATCACCCTGGGAGTGCGATTGTCTTCCGACGTTCTGCTCCTTCTGGCTAACCAGTCCGACCTCAAGGAAACCCTCGCCCACGAACTTTGCCATATGATCGTTCACCAGAAGGTTGACAACCCGTATGTCGATATCCCGTCCTGGCTTGATGAAGGACTGGCAATGGTGGCCGAAGAGAAACTGCCCGCTGGCTTCCAGCGTGGCTTGGACGATGGGGTGAAGCAGAATGCACTGCTCTCCGTCAGGTCCATGACCAGCTACTCCGGCGATCCGAACAAGGTAAACCTGTACTATGGCGAGGCCTACAGCGTGGTGAAGTACATGCTGGACACCTACGGTCGGGACAAGATGGTTGCCTTGCTGACGGCATTCAAAGAGGGAAGAGCCACGGACGATGCGCTCCGCCGAACCTACGGGTTCACCACGGACGAACTTGATGCCAAGTGGCGGGTTAGCCTGGGTCTAGGGCCGAGGCCAGGCAACGATAGCACAGCCAAGCCCGAGGCCACGCGCATTCCCACGATGGTGCCGCTGGGAACAACCACCCAAACTGGTTTGGACAGCAAGGTGGGATGGTACTGCCTGATCCCGCTTGCCTGTCTCGCCGTTCTGCTGTTGGCGGCGATCGTCGTGATCCTTGTCCGGGTGAGAAGGAGATAGACTTGCCCTGGACCCACGGACTAATGTCCGTGGCCAATGCGTCCCGGTATTAGCCCGCCACTTCTGTGGCAGGAAGACCAGGCCATAGACCGAAACAACACTGCTCAGACTGGAATCAGTCGATCAGCCTAGCCGCTGGCCTGCGAGCGCTGGCCGCAGGAGGACGGGCCTCAGGCGTCTTCTGATCTTCGGTCGGTTTGCCCTCCACCGGCTTCGGTCCTCGATCCTGCGTGATGTGCCGGACATGGAGGATTCGTTGCACGGTTGTGATATTGGTGAAAATGGCCAGAAGCCAAAGGACTGGCAGCAATTGCCCGATAATCAGGCCCACCGCGAGCAGTATCACCCTCTCCGGCCTGGCCAGCAAGCCAACTTCACAACGCAGGCCCAAACCCTCGGCCCGCGCTCTGACGTAACTCACCATCACCGATCCCACCATCACAGCAAAGACTAGAAGGATCACCTGAGTATCCTGCGTTTGCGCGGCAACCACCAGTACGCCGAACAGAAGCACCGCTTCCGAGTAACGGTCCAACGTGGAGTCCAAAAAGGCGCCGAACGTCGTGGATTGGCCAGTCGTGCGGGCCAGAGCGCCATCAAGCATATCGAAAAGACCGGCAAACAAGACGAGCAGTCCACCGATGAACTGGTGGCCAGTGGCAAGGACTGCCGCCACAACTGTATTCAAAATGAACCCGGTGACAGTCAATGCATTGGGCGTGATCGGCGTTTTGCCGATTATTCTTGCCAGCGGCGCCATCACCTGCTGGGCTAGACCTTTGAATCGATTAGCTATCATGGTCGTCAGTGCCTCCTAGTTCAGATAAGCTAACTTTCGGCTGCCGCCAGAAACGGTAGTACTATAGAGTCGCTGGGCGCGGATTCGTCAAGAAGCCTCTGATAGTAGGCCAAAACTCGTCGAGCCACCCGATCCCAACTGTAGTCCCGAGCCTTGACCCTCCCGGCGTTGCCCATAGCCTTCCTCAGGGATTCGCTGGCCAAAACGTGAACCAGACTCATCGCCAGGGCATCCTCACACTTCGGTCGGACCAAAAAACCCTCGACGCCATGTGTCATAACACCGGCGAAACCCTCGATATTGGAGGCCACAATAGGCTTCCCGGCAGCCATGGCCTCCAAGAGCACAATCCCGAAACTCTCCTGCCCCGTGGCCGGCGAGCAGAAAACGTCAGCAGTCTTGTAGTAGCGAGGAAGTTCCTCGTTCGACACATAGCCGGTGAAGATCACATCCTGCAATCCCCGCTTGCGAATCCATTTCTCGTAGCCCTCGTGCAACCCTCCCTTGGGACCGACGACGATTAATCTGGTCTCCGGGAACTCCCGCTGTACATAGACGAAGGCGCGCAGTAGGTATTTTAGCCCCTTACGCTTTTCCGGCCGGCCGACGAACAAGATATTCAGCTTGCCATCGCAGTATTCCTCGATGGGGGGAACGTCGGCGGCAAAGCGCTCGAAGTCTATGCCATTGGGAATAATGTTGTAGTAGCCCGGAAAGTACTGGCTCACAAAGTCCATAGCCGCCTTCGAAACGGCGATCTTGCCCTGAAGTTTGCGAAACCATCGCTTGAGGATACGTTTTCCGTAGGAATAGCCGATGTTGCTGCCAGCGTAGGC
>JAUSEJ010000308.1 GCA_030650265.1 Dehalococcoidia bacterium
TCTTTGGTCGGGCAACTGGCATCATCGATGGTAGAAGCTCAAGCATATTTTGTGACCGCCATTTCCGATTTGTGGCAACATAACCCTATCGATGCCCGTGATCATGCCTTGCACGCTCTTTCCATAGCTGATCGAGAACAGGATCTGGCGATTTGCTGCTTGGTTCATGGTGTTCTGGTAAACATTGGTACCTATCTTGGCGATCATCATCTGATTCGTTGTCATTGCGAGCAGGGTCTGGTCGTCGCTCTGCGCTCAGGTGAGCCAACCTTTGAGATATTCTTTCGCTCTCATTTGGCTCTCGCCAATTTCATGTCTGGTGCCTGGGATGAATGGCAGGAGACTAGCATAGTGGCCCTCACTCTGGCTCGCCGGGTAGCGCTACCTCGTGACCTTGCCTATGCATTGGCAGGACGAGCGATGACCCTAGCTTTTCAGGGGCACTTCTCCGCGGCCGAGGCCTGCGCACGCGAGGCAAGGGAAGTCTCTGGCAGCGGATTGTCTGCCGACCGATATGTACTTGGTCTAACCGACATTGCCGAAGCTGCTCTTGCTCTAGAGCAGGGGGAGGCAGCACATGCACTGGCAGTTGCTAGAGGTTTCGATAGCCAACTGTTAATGGAAGGAGTTTTCGCTGGCCTGATGCCAGCACACCTGCCAATCGGACTGATGTTGCTGGCCGAAGCACAGGCCGCTGCAGGAGACTCAGCGGGTGCGTTAGAGACCGCCCGCAAGCTCCTTGGCTTAAATGCGGTCGGCGCACCCTATCTAGCGGCCCTTGCCTCACGGGCTGAAGGTCTCGCTTTCAAAGCTCGGGGCCAACACGAGGCCGCTGTTGTGTGTCTGCATCGATCTTATGAGGGTTTCAACGCCTTGGCCATGCCATTCGAGGCCGCAAGGTCACTCCTAGAGCAGGCGAAGGTTGGGGGCAAGGGATCAATCCCCTATTCCCAGACCCCCATCGAGGCTGCCCGCCAAAGTCTAGCCATCTTCGAGCGCCTGGGTGCCCGCCCTTATATCGAGGGGACTCGTCGCTTACTGCGAGGACTTGGCTTCTCGCCAACTCCAACACGCCGAGCTCGTCCTAACGGATGTCCTCTCAGCGAGCGCGAGATACAAGTTGCTCGGTTGGTTGCCCAGGGCTTAACTAATCCTGAGATCGCCCAG
>JAUSEJ010000615.1 GCA_030650265.1 Dehalococcoidia bacterium
TGGAATTGCTCAAGCGTCTTGATCGACTATACCGCTTGGCGGTGCACTGGGGGATGGTGATGGCCGTCTATCCGTTCTGGTCCAGTGTGGCCACACAAGTTGGACGTCTCCTTCGCCTCCAGGGCTCTGCTGCCGCATCGCAAGTGCAGAGGCGCATGCGAGAACAATATGGAGAAAGGGAAACTGTAGCCCGGCGCGCCCGGTATGTGCTACGCTCGTATTTGGAGTGGGGTGTACTCCAGGAGGCCGGCACAAAGGGAATCTATACGGCTGGAACAACGATGGCCATTGATGACGCTCAATTGATTGCGTGGCTGGTCGAAGCCACATTACAGGCGCGAGAAAGCGGTTCGGCCCCGCTGAAAGATCTGATTGATGGTCCCAACCTATTCCCCTTCCGGATCAACCCGATTCACCCCGAGATCCTCCTGGCTGCGTCATCCAGACTTGACATTCTCCGTCACGGGTTGGACGACAATCTGGTCATGCTGCGGCAATCATCCACAAAGGAAGGCGCACAATGACCGTGGTCCGGCAAACTCCTCAAGCCAATCCGCATCCTGTTTGTCTGCGTCTCAATTAGGTTCCGATCCGCAGATGTTGTAGATTAGGTTGTTAGAACTCCTTCGCCCGAAAAATCAGATATGAGCCGGAGACCAGCGCGGCGAAGACAGCGACGAGAATAGCGGCGTCGCCCACTGGAAACGTGCCCTGCTGGAAGGCGACGAAGTTCTGCATGTGGTTGTAAAGGCTGAAACGGGCTATGCCCGTAAACCAGCCAGGAATGGACAGGGCGAAGGCGACGACGAGGGACACGATCGCGGTCTTGATCACGTCGTCGAAGATGGTTGAGAACAACAGGGCCAGCGCGTAGAGCACGGCCAGCCCCAGCCAGCCAAGGACTCCGGCGAGGAAGAGCGAGGCAAGGGAGATGTCTTGGCCGAGTATGAGGCTCGCCGGGTAGAGCAATATGGACGCGAGTAGGATGGCGATGCCGAGAGCGGTTACCCCCACCACTACTTTGGTAAGCAGGACGCGCAGCCGGCTCACGGGCTTCGATAGCGTGAATTCCAGAGTGCGTTTGGCTACCTCGCCGGCGATGGCGCCGGCCCCGAGGATCACGGCAAAGATGGTACCCATCTGGACCAGGTTCTTGCCAAACCAGTTGCTAAAGACTATAGCTTGGTAGTCGGTCAGGTTACCAATCAGGTCCGGCGGCACAGCCTTTAGCTGGGCCATCATTTCGGCGTTATTCTCCATGTACCAGAAGAGGCCGGGACCGGACACCGCCAGAGTGCAAAAAACCAGGAAAGCAATCGCCGTCTTCCACCAGGTCTCGTGAATCTCTTTCCAGAACATGGCTAGGCCACCCCCTTTACGCGTTCCATGAAAATGTCTTCGAGGTTGAGGTCGATAACCTCCAGCGTCTTGACCGGATAACGTCGCACGACGGCGAGAACCCCCTCGAGGTCGCCCCGCACCGACAACCGGAAGGCCTTGCCCTCCTCGCGGGCCTGAACCACGCCAGGGATCTTCAGTAGGTCGTTCACTGCCACTTCGTTATCGAAGATCACTTTCACCAGCTTCTCGGTCTGCTTCAGTCGGTCGATCTCGTCGCTCACCAGCAGCCTGCCCCGGTAGACAATGGCCACCGAGTCCGCTACCTTTTCCACCTCGATCAGAATATGAGAG
>JAUSEJ010000619.1 GCA_030650265.1 Dehalococcoidia bacterium
GGAGATGATGGAGGCTGTTCGGCTTAACCCGGATAATGCACAGTGGCATAGCGAGCTTGGCGAGGTCTATTCGGCGCAAGGACGGCATCTCGAATCCTCCGCCGAGTTTGGCCGGGCGGTTGAACTGGAGCCAATCGAGGCCGTCTACCACTACCGCAAGGGGGGCGCTGCCCTCGCATTGGCGAGAATTCCCGAGGCGCGGTCAGAACTGGAGACTGCGGCAGAACTGCGGCCCGACTATGCTGAAGTTCACAATGCCCTCGGTGAACTGATCATGACCCAAGGAAACGTACCGATCGCGCTCGATGCTTATCGACGAGCGGTGGAGTTATCTCCGGGTGTGGCCCTGTTCCATCATAATCTCGGTCTTTGCCTGTTTAAGCTGGAGCGCGTCGATGAGGCGACGGTTGCGCTGGAAAAAGCGATTGAACTCGATCCCGGACATAAGGGATGGCCGAACGAGCTTGGCGCAATCTACCAGAATCAGGGCAAGCAAAGGGAAGCGCTCAGCCTATACCTGAAAGCGGTCGAACGGGATCCGGAGGCGGCGGCTTATCGCCACCGCGCCGGCGTGATTCTTCTCCAGTTAGACCGGCTGGAAGAAGCGCGCAATCAGCTCAGGCAGGCGGTTGATCTGAGACCTTATAGGGCGCGCTGGAGAGTGGAACTGGGAGGCGTGCTGGAACGGTTGGGCCTCCTTGATGACGCTCTCGAGGAATTCAGGCTGGTGGCAGACCTTGAGCCGGGAGAGCCGACAGGCAAATACAGGGCGGGTGTAGTTTTGCGCCGCCTTGAGCGCTGGGAAGAAGCGCTCGAATTACTGACCGGGGCGCTCGACCTCGATCCGGAGATGGCCGTGGCCTATCATGAATTTGGCCTGGTGCTGCATCTACAGGGCAAGGAGGAAGAGGCTCTGGGCGCCATTATGCAGGCGCTGACCATTGAACCGGACAACGCCACGTTCAGCCTCAGCGCCGGACAGGTATTGAAGGCCTTGCGGCGGTACGATGAGGCAGCAACTGAGCTAGAGTCTTGTTTGAGTTCCTGTCCAGACCTCGCCGAAGTACACGTCGAGCTTGGCAGCGTCTATGAACTTCAAGGCAGGTTTGAGGCCTCGGCGATGGAATACTCCCTTGCCTACAGTCTCGATCCAGGTTCGGCGCGCAACCAGAGAATTCTCGGACTGGCGCTCCTGAAGATGCATCGTCTGGAGGCGGCGGCGTCGTGCCTGCGCCGGAGCATCGAGATCGAGCCAAACCACGCCGGGTGGCATAACGAACTAGGCGAGATACTCCAGGGGCAGAAGAAGAACACGGAAGCGCTGAAGGCTTTTCAAAGGGCCATTGAACTTGAGCCGGAGGTGGCTCGTTATCAATACAATCTGGGTGTAGCCTACATGAGGTCCAAACGTTACAACGACGCTGTGGGTGCACTGAGTACAGCCATCGATCTCAAGACGGACTTCTTCGCTGCCTATTGGCATCATGCGAAGGCGACACTTTTCAGCTTCACAACAAGGTTTTTGCGCCGGGCCCCATGAATTTCCCTCGCTAGCTCAGAGATCCAATACTCCTTTGCCCATGAGCGGGCATCAGCCTGGGCGAGTGAAAGCACATGCTTTCTGGAGAATCCGTCCAGCGATTGCGCGAGGATATGGTTGTCAATGTCTCTTAGAGGTCGTGCTTTTTGTGTTAGGCCATAGTCGTCCTTTCAGCAAGGTCTAACGCTCTCTGGGAGGCTTTTCGAGTACCACCGTTATCCGGTAGCCACGTCAAGTCGACCATGTAGTCGCGAACGTGGTTTCGGCTTGATAGAAATCTCGACATCGCGATCCAGCGCTACGAGGAACCGGAGCAAACGATCTATAGAGAATCCGGTCAACCGCCCCCGGACAAGGGCCGATACTTTGGGTTGGTCGATCCCAAGCAGCTCTGCCGCCTGAGTCTGAGTCAGACGCCTCTTGACGATGATCGTCCCGATCACGCGAGCGAGTTTGGCTTTCGCCAGCGCCTCTTCTGGATTCTCCACCCCCAGGTCGCTAAATACATTGCCACTGCTCACGATAAGACCCAAATCATCTGGAGTGTTCATTTCTTCTGTTCCTTTGATTGTTCGAAGTCCTCAATGGCGCGACGCAAGCGCGAATGAATGAGTTCGATGTCCCCTTTCGGCGTGGCGATAGCATGCTTGGACTTTTTCTGGAAAGCATGCAGCACGTAAACGGCGCTCGAAAATCTGACTGTGTACACGGCGCGGTAGGT
>JAUSEJ010000621.1 GCA_030650265.1 Dehalococcoidia bacterium
CGATCACTATCCAGCCATCCTTGCTGGGAAAGGCCTGAAAGGGCGTGATCACCGGATGGCGGGTGCCGAGTGGGCCCGGGACCTCGCCCGTGTTCAAGTAGCGGACGTAGGCGTTCTCCATTAGCGAAAGCTGGCAATCGAGCATGCTGACATCAACCATCTGACCCAGCCCGCTGCGGTTCCGCTCGTGAATGGCGGCGAGGATGCCAATGGCCATGAACAGGCCGGCCGTGATGTCGCCGACCGAAGCGCCGACTCGCACGGGTGGTCTACCGGGCTCGCCAGTAATGCTCATCAGGCCGGACATGGCCTGGACGATGATGTCGAGGGCGGGCTTGTTGGCATAGGGTCCGGTCTGACCGAAGCCGGAGGTGGCGGCGTAAATAAGGCAAGGGTTAAGTTGGCGAAGAACTTCGTAGTCGAGCCCCAGGCTCGCCATGGTCCCGGGAACAAAGTTCTCAGCGAGCACGTCGACTTGTTTGACCAGTTCAAAGAAAAGCTCTTTGCCTTTGGCGGTTTTCAAATCGAGAGTGATGCTCTTTTTGCCACGATTAATGCTCAGGAAATAGGTGCTGACGCCGTCCACGAAGGGGCCGTTGCTCCGGGCGAGGTCGCCGGCGAGTCGTCGCTCGACCTTGATGACCTCGGCGCCCAAGTCGGCAAGAACCATCGTGCCAAACGGGCCCGACAAGGCCCAGGTGAGATCCAGTACCCTGATTCCCTCAAGCGGTCGCGCCATTTATTCACCTCCAGCTTGAACGAAGAAAAGTATATACGGTGATGAGTTGGGGAGTCAATGATCCGTTCTCTCTACCCAAGTTATCCGTGATTCGCTCAAGACATCTAAGACACGCTCCTACGAGCGACTTTGTACTCCATTGGTTCTTACGTGGTGTCTCGTTTTCCGCCTCTCAACTACGACCACTCGTGTGATGCCGTGGTCAGCTAAGTTGGCTGTGGCGCTAGCGATGATCTTGATGACTGGCACCGACAAACAGTATCACAACGAATCAAATCGGAGAGTTCTGCGGGCTTTTGTAAAACCCGTAAACGTCTACCCTTGGGAGTGTTGCAGACATTGATGCTATGAACAGGGCAACACATTCAGCAATATCTATGCGAGAAAGCTCTTTGGTTGGGACATGTTGTGGTCATGATCGACGGCACAACCATGGTTCTCCGCCCTGAGAC
>JAUSEJ010000310.1 GCA_030650265.1 Dehalococcoidia bacterium
AACTTGTATCTGCTATAATTGCGTAAACCTTGTTGTTTAGCGATATCCCATGCCGTGTCGAATTGGTCATACAGGAGGCCTGTGATACATGCCAGGACCGCAATTCGTTAGATACTTCTCGCCGCTCGTGTCGGCGCTGCAGGAACTGGGTAATTCGGGAACTCCAGCCGAGATACGCGCCTTGATTGCCAAGAGGATGGCTCTCCCCGATGCTATTTTTGACGAACAGATGGCGAGTGGCTCGCCTAGATTTGCCAATCAAGTCGCATGGGCACGCTTCTACCTCTCTAAGGCGGGCTACATTGATTCGTCCAAGAGGGGCATCTGGATGCTTGCCGAAAAGGGAATGGATGCCAAGCTAGCGGAAGCAGACGCTCTGGCTATCTTTCAGGAGGTCCATCAGTCGTTTCTTGGCAAGGAGACGGATGCGGCATTTGAGAAAGGGGTTGCAGAGGAGGATAGTCCAGCACCACCTGAATCGGGTATCGCTCCTAGCCTTGACCATAGGGCTGTCCTGCTGGGCGTGTTGAGAAACCTGCCGCCATCCGGTTTTGAGAAGCTTTGTCAACTCCTGTTGAGAGAGGCAGGGTTTCAGAAAGTAGAGATAACCGGGCGAAGTGGCGATGGAGGAATAGACGGAAAGGGCATTCTGCAGGTAAACAGCCTGCTCAGTTTCCACGTTATTTTTCAATGCAAACGTTATTCTGGTACCGTTGGCGCACCTCAAATAAGGGATTTTAGGGGGGCAATGGCAGGTCGTACAGACAAGGGTATCTACATAACCACAGGGAGCTTCACAATAGAGGCGTTGAGAGAAGCAGCCCGAGATGGCGTGACACCCATCGAATTGGTCGATGCCGACAAACTGGTGGAGATGTTCGAGAAGTTGGAACTCGGTTTGGTCCCACGAACTGTTTATGAGATAGACCACAAGTTCTTCAAGGAGTTCAGCTAGATCGCGGGAATAAGATCGACTCAGAATCAGAGCCACAGCCAAGGGTCTGAGATACTTGGCAAGTCACCGGGGAGCGACGGCCGAAATGCGGGAGATCGCATAGTGATCAGCCAGGCTGCGATCTCCCGTTCGATCTATAGGCTTCTTTTCAATGACGTTAGTCGGCCTTGGGTAGTAGGTCCTCCATCACTCGCGAGAGACTCTCGACGTCGAACGGGCCATCGCTGTAGGCAGCCCTAAGGTGTTCCATTTTGCTAAATAGCGCGATTCTGTTGCCTTGGACAGAGAACACCTGCCCCGTTACGTGCTGTGAGGCGTCGCTGGCCAACCAGGTGGCAAAGGGGGCGATTCCGGCAGGCGATCCACCAAGGTACTTTATCTTTAGATCTTCGAAACTCGTCTCATCTACTGCCAGATAGCCACGTTCTTTTGCCAGTTGGCGCAGTCGCGTCTCTGACATTGTATCGGTCAGGCGAGTGCTCGCTCTTGGCGAGATAGCATTACAGGTAACACCGAACCTCTCGGTTGCAATGGCTGTTGAGTAGGTGAATCCCACCACGCCCATCTTGGCAAAACAGTAGTTGGGCTGGCCGGCGTTGCCGCGAATTCCGGAGTCAGAAGCGAAATTGATGATTCGTCCACCGGTTTGCTGGCCAACGCTGATTGACTCACGCATCCGACGCAGCGCCGCCCGCGTGCAGTAGAAATGGCCCCAAACGTGGACCTTAATAACATCGTCAAATTCCTTGTCTGTCATATTCCAGATCATCCGGTCCCGGAGGATGCCCGCGTTGTTGACCAGAATGTCGATCTTGCCAAAGTTGTCAATTGCGGTCTGGATGATGCCTTCGGCCCCATCCAGATCCGCCACGCTGCCGAAATTGGCCACAGCCTGTCCGCCATTTGCCTTGATTTCGGCGACCACCTGGTCGGCGACCATCGCCGAAGCGCCACTACCATCCGTCGCTCCACCCAGGTCGTTGACCACGACCTTGGCGCCTTCGGATGCCATTAGCAGGGCCATCTCCCTGCCGATGCCCCGGCCACTGCCGGTGATAACCGCGACTTTTCCCTCGAGTACCTTTCCCATTAATGCCCTCCTAAGTTGTTTGTTAGTTTCCAAATTCCGCTCAAGATCGGGCGTCCACCCTTGTCGCAGCAGGACCGCCGAAGTTTACCGGTTCCGCGGTCAGACGCAGTGGAGGACGCATTCACCGTTTGCCAACTCTGCCCAAAATATCATGTTAGCATCTGCCTGTCAATACTCCGACCGGGACGGCAGCGATTCCGCAACATATATCCTTCCTCGACGGAATGAGCGCGGCTTTGTGCAGCGATATGGTCTTTTCGATGCGGGAGATGGACTCTGCGCCATCTGAGCAGTTTCGCATTGGCCTCTTCAGGCGCTTCTCGGCGCTTTTTGGGCATGGGGAGCTAGTGGCCTTCGTCTGGCCAGGTCAGAGAAGAACACCGGTATGCGACCTATGGTGGTAAAGTGTTGCTTTCGTGAATGATGCCGGTCAGGCTTTGGTCTTGGGGCGGCCGCGAGCCTGGTGCCAAGGGATGTTCTTGGCCTTCACATCTTTGACGCCGTTAAGTATCTCTATGGCCACGGCGATGAGAGTGGAGTAGATCTTGCGTGCAGATGGCTTCAGGTTCTGCCAGCGGAAACAGGAGAGGAGGATGTGGGCGATGAAGAGAATGAGGATGAAATTGAGGATGGCCGTAGGCTGGTGGTGAAAGCAGTGATCGAGACTCCAGTTCTGGCTGAGGTTGTTGAAGATGCTGTTCTCGATCTTCCACCGCTCATGGCCGATCTGGCAGAGTTGGTCCGATGGTATGAGCTTTTGCGGAAT
>JAUSEJ010000311.1 GCA_030650265.1 Dehalococcoidia bacterium
GTTCGCGCACCAATAGAACTGGCCCTCGGAGAGCGACAGCCGTGACATTTGCCGGAGGGGAAAGACAATCTTGGCGATATCGTTATCTTCCCGCGCCAAGATGTTTTCCGGGGTAGGATTTATTTGTGGCACCTCAATGGCAAACCACAGAGAGGAGCGGGCGAAGTCCACGAACTGGCTCTCGTCTCGAACCAGTTCGGCAGCAGCTCGCCGGCCCTCGTCCGACTCGAAAACGACGGCCGCCTCCTGGGGGCTGTTAAACCAGATCTCTTCCAAAGCGTCATACGGCTCGGCCGCGCCGCGGCCCTTCCTTGCCCCCTCATCTTGCGGCAGCTCGGCAAAGTAGGAGTGGACACAGCGGCGAATGTGGAGATCGGTCGAATGGCTGGCAAGGCGAGGACCGCGAATGTCCCGCAAATAACGGCGAAAGTCGTCAAGTGACATGCCCCGATCGCGGCGGAGAAAATAGACTAGCCTGATCATTGGCCTCTCTCTTTCTACATAGGAGTCATTGCGAGATAAGCTTGAACGTAAACAGAAGTGCTCCACCAGGTTGATCTGTCCATGCTGTCATGAATAGATTCCTTAGTTCCCACGCAGAGATCAGCAACCGGTCAATCGCGGCGCCAGAAGACCAGAGCAAGGGCAATGTCGCTAACGTCCCCTCATGGCAGCTCAAGCACGCTCCAAGGAGTCTTCAGATTTTGAGCATAGCTCCAGATTACCTGTTTGTTTCTATTCACCTCCAGAATTCGGTCTTTGCCGGTATCCGCGATCAGGAAAGTGTCGTTGCGCGTGTGATCGGCGTAGTGAGGATACATCAGGGCCACGTCAGAAAACCCGGGCGGGCTGTAGGACCATAGCTCCACTCCGGTCGCTGGCAGCAATTCGGCCACCTTAGCAGTTGTCAAGCCCGAATGAGGGACAAGCCAATCGCCGTTGGCCAACTGCTCGACAGCGTAGGCGATATAACCTTGCCTCAGCGAAACGGTTTGACGGGCGGGATTCACCTCCAGCAGGCTTTGGCCACTATCGGCAATGGCGATGAGAGTATCGCCGTTGGCCAGACGGATGGCGTCGGCCGGCGGACCCTGGCAGATACCAACCTCCTGGCAAAAGCCGCTCCAATAGTAGGACCACACAGACTGCTTGCTAGAATAGCCGATCTCGAGGATCAGCGAATCATTTGC
>JAUSEJ010000627.1 GCA_030650265.1 Dehalococcoidia bacterium
GACGAGGATCTGGTCATGACGGCCGACGTTGCCAGGGATGATTTTGTCGTTTCTGTGGCTCAGGGACGAACACTGGGTGAGTATCGGGATGAGTCCTTCCAGGATGAAGACGAGGACGAGGACGAAGACGAGTCTGGCGACTAGCTATCCCGGAATAGCATGAAAAGCAGACACGCTCTGTTAGTAGCCGTTGTCGTGCTTGTAGTCGTGTTGGTCTTCATCGGCAGGCTCGGTGGGGGCCGTTTCCGGTCGCCGTCTTCGGCCCCTCGCCTGACGGTCTTGGCGACAATTACCTCCGGCCTTGCCCTGGCTCAGACCGTCGCCCCGGCTTCCACCTCCGGGGCGCGGCTTGATGTTTCTGCGACAGCGATCTCGACTTTAGCGTCCTCGCCTGTAGTTGTCCCCAGCCTAACATCCACGCCAACGGTCGCCGCTGTGCCCGTCGCGCCGGCGACGCTGACTAGTGGTGCGGGCTTGCCGGGTGAGACAAGAACCGTTACGGCCACCCGCACCGGGGCTGTATCTCCAGAGGACCTTTGGGCCGATCTGGCCGGCTTCTCCAATAAATCGAACCAGGAAAGGGAGCAGTACGTAGCTGAGTATCTTTTTCCCAAGGCTGGTCTTGCCGATATCAGCAGGGAAAGCGTTCCCTACACGGGGTCGTTTGGGCCCGAATACGGTAATTGGGACGGGCTCAGCAACGTAATCGCCCGACGCGGCGGTTCTCTACCAGAGTCCAGCCGGAAGCTGATCGTCCTGGGCGCCCACTTCGACAAGGTCACCTACCCGCGGCGCAGCCCGACCGGTGAACGGAGCGACGGTATTTTCGACAACGGCACAGGCGTGACAATTATCGCCAAGATCATCCAGGCCCTGCAATCTCCGCTCAACGACATCGAGGTTGTGGCCTTTGCCAGCGAGGAGCCGGAGCCCTATTTTCTCGGCTCTCGTGTTTACTTCGGGAAATCATCGGAAAGGCAGAGGATGCTTTTCTTTGTCAACTTCGACTGCCTTGGTCGTGGCAATCTTGCTCTCGTCGAAAAAGGAGATCCTACCCTGAGTGAAGTGGCGGTGCGGGTGGCTGATGGTGAAAAACTTCCACTAGTTTGGCGGACAGACATCGCGGAAGTGGCCAGTGACAACCTTATCGCCGAGGCTTTCGGGGTGAGGACGCTCTATTTCACCTCCGATGCCTACGATTGGCACAACATCCACGTGCCCGGCGACAACCTAAGTGCGGTGAACGAGGAAGCATACTATCGCCATTACCTTATCAGCCTCCAGATAGTAGCCTATTTAGACGCTTACCTCGCCGGCACGTCTTCTCTCCGGTAGTCAATTTGACGATTGCCCAGGCGTTTCGTAATGACAAACAGGGTGATTACTCCGAGGCTGACCCCAAACCAGAGGGTGCAGAATCGGATGAGGAGGGTTGCCACGGCGGCGAGGTCTTTTGGCATACCGATGAGGATTTGAGCCAGACCGGTAATTCCTCCCTCGGCCACGCCTAGCCCGCCCGGCAGCAGGAAAACCGAACCGGCGAGAGTAGCAGCGGCCAGTATGAACGAAGCCGTAATCAGGAGCATTGGTTCGGCGGCCACGCCGAGTCCGACGAGCACGAAATAGAAAGCAATACACTCGCCTGACCACGATACGAAGCCCAGTGCTATGGCGATGGCCAGGTTCCTGCCCCGAAGCAAAATGTAGGAACTTTCGTAGAATTGATGAAGGTGGTGCATGCGTTTGGCTAGTATGGGCGTTCTCTCTCCCAGAGAAAGGAGTTTGAGGGCGAGGTCACGTCGCTGGGAAATGGCGACGATGGCAGCGGCCAAAAGGAGGACGAAGAGCAGGACCTCCCAGCCGACCTTGAAGACAACCAGTCCACCGGCAGCGAGAATTAACAAGGCCACCCCGTCCGTAAGCCTCTCAGCCACGATGATTGGCGCCGATTTACTGATAGGCGTTCCAGCGATCTGTCTGAGCAGGTAACTCTTGAGCCATTCTCCAACTTTGCCAGGCGTCATCACCATTGAGAGGCCACTGAAAAACATCAGAAAGCTATCAAACCGGCTAACCTGGCCAGCGCCGATGAGGCCCAGGTAGAAATGCCATTTTACGTATCTTAGCAGGTAGTTGAGCAGCGTCAGACCGAGGATTATGGGCAGATATTGCCATTGGAAACGCTCGAAGCCCTCGAGCATCTTGGCGAAGTCGGCGTAAACCATTAGGCCGAAGACCACCACGATGCCGAGGGCCAGCGAAACAAGGAGTTTGTTCCGGAGGTTCGCAAGGGACAAAGTTAGGACTTCTTGCGCTTCAAGACTGACTGAACCGTTTTGACAATGTCGTAAGCCGTGAGTGAATAGCAAATCAGCAGTTCTTCGGGCTTACCTGATTTTGTGTAAATATTCTGGATCCCCACGAATCCCATGGGTACCGGGCAGCTTTCAACAACCACTTGTGCTACGATGCTGCCAAGGCCGCCATGAACAAGATGTTCTTCGGCGGTCACGATCGCTCCCGTTTCTTCGGCTGCCTTGGCTATCGCTTCTTGGTCGATTGGCCGAACCGTGGGCATAGCCAGTACACGGCAATCTATGCCGTTTGACGCGAGCATGTCTGCGGCGTCGAGGGCGGGGGCCAACATCGAGCCATTGGCGATGACTGTGACATCCCCTCCCGTCTTCATCAGAACCGCTTTGCCGATCTGGAACTTGTAGGAATCGTCGTAGACAATTGCCGCTTTTGGACGGCCGCAGCGAATGTAAAACGGGCCAAAGGTGTTGACTGCTGCTTCAACCACCTGAGCTGTCTCAACCTCATCCGCTGGCACGATGACGGTGAAACTGGGAAGAGAGGTCATGAGGCCAAGGTCTTCGATGGCGTGGTGTGATCCGCCATCCTCGCCTACCGTACAGCCGCCGTGACTCCCAACCACCTTTACGTTTAGGCCAGGCTGGGCGACGGACATTCTCAACTGATCGAAGCACCGCCCCGAGGCGAAGATTGCAAACGTACTGGCGAAGGGGATCTTTCCGCCGAGAGCGAGGCCCGCCGCGGTGCCTATCATGTTCTGCTCGGCCACACCCATATCGAAGAAACGATCAGGATACTTCTGAGCGAATAGTATTGACATCGTCGATTTGGCCAGATCGGCATCCAAGGCCACTATTTGTTGATTGTCAGCACCCAATCTCGCCAGCGTCTTGCCGTAGGCCTCACGCGTGGCACCGCCCAAGACGAATTGTTTTGGCATTCCGTCCCTCCATAGAACTTTTCAGCCGGACCATGGATACCGGGGTGTACTCAGCAGCCGGTTACTACTGCAGCCTTTCCAGATCTTCAAGAGCCTTCTCGACTTCCGCAGCCGAGGGAGCCTTACCGTGGAAATCCACGTTATTCTCCATAAAGCTCACGCCTTTGCCTTTCACTGTTTTTGCCACTATTGCGGTCGGCTTACCCTTGGTCTGCTTCGCTACCTCGAAGGCTGCAAGCAGCTCAGGAATACTGTGTCCGTCCACCTCGATCGTGTGCCAGCCAAAAGCGCGCCACTTATCAGCCATTGGCTCGGTGTTCATAACGTCAGTTGTTCTGCCGTCGATTTGCAGTCCGTTCTTGTCGATTATGGCCACGACATTTTCGAGCCGATAATGGGCGGATGCCATCGCTGCCTCCCACACCTGGCCTTCGTTGCACTCGCCATCGCCAAGGAGAACGTAAACCCTGCAATCCCGTCCGTCAAGGCGAGCAGCAAGAGCTATGCCGTTTCCGATAGATAGACCTTGTCCCAATGAGCCGGCTGATGCATCAACACCAGGGACCAGGTTCATATCAGTGTGGCCTTGAAGCGGGCTGCCCATTTGCCTGAGAGTGGCCAGCAGGTCCTTGTCGAAGTATCCCGCTTCTGCCAGACAGGCATAGAGAACCGGCGCCGCGTGGCCCTTGCTGAGGATGAATCTGTCGCGGTCAGCCCATTTTGAATTGGCCGGATCGTGTCGCAACACAGAGAAATAAAGCGTTGCGACGATGTCCGCCGCAGACAGTGAGCCGCCCGGATGCCCCGAGCCTGCTTTTCCGATCATCCGGATGACCTGTTTGCGAAGCGTGTTGGCTATGATCCTAATTTGGTCAGGGGTATTGCTAGAAACTGCGGCCGGCTCCATCGCCGGCGTACCTTCTGGGATCGACATTCCACCCTCCTTCTGGTCCTGAGGTAAGTGCATTATACACTAACGGATTGACTCTGTCTACACATTAATCTCTTGATTGCGTGGTACTTCCATGTTATAATTCGGCCTGCGCTAAGCCTCTGTGGGCTTCCTTGTTTTTCGCTTGTGGATCAAACAGGCAGCAGGAGGTAGTTGATGGGGTTCCAGCGTGTAAGTGTTGGATCGACTCCGTTATTTTTGCGCTAGGGAGGTATTGTTTCGTGAAACGTGTGAGAACGGGCCTTTACATCGCGATCGTTGTGATGCTGTCGGCGTCGAGCCTGTTGTCGGCTTGTCAACTGGGCTCATCGGCCTCGGGTCCCCAGGAGTTCCGCGCTAACCTGCCAGGTGAGCCGCCGAGTTTGGACCCCAACCTCTCTACCTGGTCCCCAGGGAATGCCATTATCGAGCAACTCTCCGTAGGGCTACTGAGGTTGGAACCGGACGCCTCCGGCAATATGGTTCCCAAGGCGGCCATTGCGAAGGAGATTCCCACTATCGCCAACGGCGGTATCTCCAAAGATGGCAAGATCTACACGTTCAAATTGCGGTCGGGCATGAAATACAGTGATGGCCAGCCAGTACGCGCTCAAGATATCGAGTACAGTGTGAAAAGGCTTCTCGATCCGGATCTTGCCGCCATGTATGCCTCCTTCTACTTTGATATCGTAGGCGCCAAGGAATACAATACGGCCAAGGGCACTAAGAGCAATCCGAAGACGCCCAGTCAAGCCGAAATGAAGCAAATCAGGGATGCCGTTGGCGTCAAAGCGAAGGACGACCTAACGGTTGAATTTACGCTGACGCAGCAACGTTGGACCTTCCTACAGCTAGCGGCTATGTGGCCCATCTTCCCTGTGCGCCAGGACATAGTTGAGAGATATGGTGACAAGTGGACAGAGGCCGGCAACTTCGTTGGCAACGGCCCCTTCAAGATGACGGAATGGGTGCACAAGGACCACATAACTCTAGTTCCCAACGAGAATTACTACGGAACGAAGCCACAGCTCCAGAAGGTAACCTGGTTCATGGTGACCGACACTAACGCCAATTATGCTGCCTATCTGGCGGGAGAGCGAGACTATACAGACGTGCCTCAGGCTAACATCGACTTGGTCCGCGGCGACCCGGCTTTCAAGGACCAGATCGTTCAGTATGCTCGCCTTGCGACCTCCGCGGCACAGTTCAATCTGAAGAAGGCGCCGTTTGATAATTTGAAAGTGCGGCAGGCCTTCTCCACGGCGATTGATCGCGAGACTTATGTTCAAAAGGTAAGGAGAGGCGTAGGTCAGGTGGCTTATAGTTGGATTCCTCCGGGCATGCCCGGCCATCAGGCAGACCTGGGCTCGGAGTACAAAGTTGACGCTGCTAAGGCCAAGAGTTTTTTGGCCAACGCCGGATATCCTGACGGCAAAGGGCTTCCTGCCGTCTCCCTATCCTATGCTGACCAGGGCGATAACAAGCTCTACGCCGAGTTTATTCAGGCTAACTTGAAGGATAATCTGGGCGTACAAATCAAGTTGGAGCCCATGGATCCCAAGTCCTTTGCCGATGCTGTCAACGCCGGCAACTGGCAAATGAGCTTTTTCGGCTGGAGCGCTGACTATCCCGATCCCGACAACTGGTTACCCGAGCTCTTCGGGACTGGCGCCGGCAACAACTTGTCAAAATACAGCAGTAAGGAATTTGACGATATTGTGGCCAAAGCTAAGCTCGAGCCAGACGATAGCAAACGGCTTCAACTTTGGAACCAGGCACAGAAGAAGATTGTCGATGATGCCGTGGTGATCTTCTTGAATTACAACGTTCGTTTTGGCTTGCTGAAGCCCTATGTCAAGGTAGTTACTACTGGGATGGACCGGGTTGCCGCAGGCGACAGGTTGATGGATAAGATATACCTAACTGCTCATTAGAATCTTCGTAGGTTTCTAGATTGCGGGGCTGAGTTTTGCTCGAACAGAATCGAGCCTCAGCCCCGCAAGAAACGGGAGGGGTCAGCGGTGGACCGGTATTTGGTCAGGCGCGTCCTATGGCTCGTGCCCGTTCTGCTTTCGGTATCGATCATCACTTTTCTCCTGATGCATACAGTTCCCGGCGGGCCTTGGGACGAAGAGAAGCGCCTGGCGCCAGAGGTCATGGACAACCTTAACAGGCGATACGGGCTCGAAAAGCCTATCTGGGAGCAATACCTCAATTA
>JAUSEJ010000652.1 GCA_030650265.1 Dehalococcoidia bacterium
AATTATATCCGGGTCACCGAAGACGACCTGGCGAGGGTCAGGCTGGAGAGCCTCAAGAGTATTCAGGTGGATAACTTTGTCCCCTGGGAGGTTCTTGAGGATTGCCGGCGGACGGCCGATAAGAACGGCTACTTCCTGGCACCAGAAGAGGTGGGTGCGAAAGCCTTCGTGTTGTTCTTGAAGGCGATGGAAGCCAAAGATGTGGTCGGCATCGCCAAGATAGCCGTCCGGGAAAAGGAACAGCTCTGTGCGGTTATCCCGTTTGACGGGATACTTTTCTTGCAGACGCTTCACTGGGAAGACGAGCTTAGGGAGTACGGAGACCTCATTCCCATGGCGACGGTAACCGAGAAAGAGATGGCGATGGCTTCTGCTCTCATCTCGGGCATGTCCACGCCGTTAGACTGGGCGAAATACAAGGATAATTACCGGGAGCGTCTCAAGGAAGTGCTGGAAGCTAAGATTGAGGGTCGCGAGGTCGAAGCCCTGCCGGAGATAGTCTCCACGGTCAATGACCTCGAGGCGATGCTCAAGGCTTCGCTGGCGGCGGTGGGGAAATGAGCCAAGCTATCCACTTCGCAACCGGGAAGACCAAAGAGGAAGTCAAGAAGCAGATGGCGAAACAGGCTCGCCATTACAAGTCTCTCGGGCTTTACGAGGAAGCCCGGGAAGAGCCTCACTGGGAAGAGAAGCAACAGAAATTCGTTGCCGGGATGTGCTTCCACAAGTAGCCTGCTCACGAACACTGGCTGAAAGGAGGGAGATGAAAATCTATGTTCAGGAAACGATAAGGGGCTGGATATCGAGAGCCGTCTGGATATTTCGGTGGCTCTACCACGGATGTCTTCGTGAGAGACGCTTCATCGGATATAGAGACTGGCAACACGAAAATATGTAGAAGGAGGCGATACCGATGAAACCCGAACACCACGATGTAAAGATGGACGACCGAGCGATAGCTATAGAGGAACACCAGTCTCGGCTCCGTGGAATACGCGTTCTCCCAGTTTACAAAGAAGGATGCCCGCACCGCTATGGGAGAAGAGATTGGGTCGATTGCTGCGACGCTATGGAAGGCACTCCCTGCGTGTACGAGACCAGCGAAGCGTCTGAAGGTTGCGATGTCTTCAGGGAGATACTGCGGGAAATAGAAGAGGACATGGGATTAAGGAGATGATAAATGGAGAAAATCAAACCAATGCTCGCCAAGGACGGGGGCGAGGCGGTCAACGACCTGAAGTTACTCTGGGAAAAGAAATACGACGGAGCCCGGTCGATAGTTTTCGCCGACGGCACGATGAAAGGATACCGGTTGCAAGCACGAAGCGGTACCGACAAGACTCTCACTTTCCCGGAGTTCGAGTTTAACACCACTAAGCCAGCCATCCTGGATGGCGAAATAGTCTCGGCTAACGGGAAAAGTTTTCAGGACGGTATCCAGCCCCGAGTCAACCGTGACCGGGATATATCGATGGCTGTTAAGGCGATGCCGGCGAAGCTGGTTGTCTTCGACATACTGGAGCTAGACGGAACCAGCGTCGAAGGGCTACCTCTCCTCGACCGTAAGTCGATTCTCAACCAGATAGTCGTGCCGACGCCCACGGTGGAACTGGCTCCTTACTATGACGACGGAGTGGGCCTCTTCGCTCAGGCGGAAGCTATGAAAGCTATTAACGACGGTATCTATCGCCAGGGCGAAGAAGGCATTGTGGGAAAGTCCAAGACTGGACGATATGCCCGAGACAAGAGGGAGTGGCTCAAGGTGAAGTGCTGGATGAGCGGTGTCTTCCTCGCTGTCGGTTATACCGCTGGCACGGGATGGCGGGCATCGACCTTCGGGGCCCTCGTTCTGTCAGACGCTAAGGGAAAGTATGTAGGCGAGGTAGGAACGGGCTTCAATGCCGAAGATATCAG
>JAUSEJ010000660.1 GCA_030650265.1 Dehalococcoidia bacterium
CTCGCTGGCTAAGGCCGCCGAAGAGCTGGGAGCGCCATATCGCTCTGCCTGGCAAAGATTGAAGGAGTCAGAAGAGGCCCTAGGCGTCCGCCTTGTCGTCACCCAGAGCGGTGGGGCCGGCGGTGGGGGTAGCTTGCTCACAGAGGTGGCTCGTGACCTGGTATGCCGGTATCATCGGTTCAATGAAGGCATAATCGAACTCGTGGATGGGCGATTCAAAAAGGCTTTCGACTAGCGTCTCTTTTTTTGTCGAGCGTTATGCAATAGCTAGCCGGACGTGACTGTCCACCACTTCCGGGGCGAGAGAGGATATTGCTCATGGATACACCAGGCGATCATGCCGTTAATCTTTCAGACTCAGGACGTGTCGCGGCGTCTTCGGGATTGGGCGATGCTCAGTGTTCCCCACCTGAGCCGCCCGCTTCCGCCGGTCCTTTTGGTCGCCTGCGCACCATTGCCTGGCAGGTCGTCTTTGGCGGCAACGTTTATAACCGAAGCGAGTTTGCCGGTGCCTTCGGCGACCTCGGCTCCCTTATTCCCTTTGTCCTCGCCTACATCACCATAAACGGAATGGACCCTGCTGGCATCCTCCTCTCCTTCGGCATCTCCAAGATCTTTGTCGGGGCCTATTTCAAGACTCCCATCTCTGTCCAGCCAATGAAGGCTATCGGCGCCACCGCCATTGCCAATCCCGGCGCCATCTCGCACGGCATGATCTGGGGGTCCGGGCTGTTCTCTGCGGCTTTTTGGACCATCATGGCTCTCACTGGAGCCATCGATTGGCTGGCCAGGGTCACTTCCCGGCCCGTAATGCGCGGCATCATGCTGGGTCTCGGCGTGAGTTTCATGCTCACCGGGCTGGACTCGATGAAGGAACAGCCTCTCACCGCCGTGGCAGGGGTCGTTCTCACGTTCATGTTCTTGTCCAGCCAACGGATTCCTGCCATGCTCGTCTTACTGGCCCTTGGCGTCGTCATCTCCTTTGTCCTAAACCCCGCTCTTGCCGCCGAGCTCGGCCAGATATCTGTCCGCTTCCGCCTGCCTGACTTTGCTCTCGGCCAGATGAGTTGGAACGACCTCCTGATGGGCACTTTGATCCTCGGTATTCCCCAGGTTCCGTTGACGCTTGGCAACGCGATATTGGGTATCTCGGCAGAGAACAACGCTCTGTTCCCGGATAGGCCAGTCAAGGCAAGAACGATTGCCCTCGATCACGGTTTGATGAATTTTGTCAGCGCCGCTATCGGCGGGGTTCCTCTCTGCCACGGAGCTGGTGGAATGGCGGGCCATGTCCGTTTTGGGGCCAAGACCGGCGGCGCCTTGGTTATCCTCGGCCTAATCTTGACCATCCTTGGTCTTTTCTTCAGCGACTCTGTAGGTCTGCTCTTTCAGATGCTCCCAACCGCTATTCTTGGAGTGATCTTGTTTTTCGCGGGCCTCAACCTCGCCGCCACAGCGCGAGACATCGGCACCAAGAAAGAGGACATCTACGTGATGCTGGCCACAGCAGGGATTGCCACTTTCAATATGGGTATCGCTTTCGTGGCAGGAATGGCCCTCTACTATGGCATGCGGCGAGGAGTGGTGAAAGCCTGAAGGTCTCTGCTGCAAATGGGTACGCCTCTCGCCCTGTCGAAATATTCACCAAGCGAATCCAAATAGTAGTGAAGGACCTGAACACCGTGTCTCCGTGCCTCCGTGGTGAGACCGCGCAACCTGAGTCAACAAATCTAGTGGATAGGAGACTACAAACCATGCAGCTCGACAACCGGACCAGGGAGCTAATCGCCATAGGGGCGTCGATCACCGCCAACTGTCAGCCCTGCCTGGAATACCATGTGGGAAAGGCCCGGGAAAATGGCGCCGATGAACGGGAGATCATTGAGGCTCTTGCCGCCGGCAAGACCGTAAGACAGGGAGCAGGCGCCAAAGTGAACCGATTCGCTTCAACTTCGAAGCTCGAGAATGCCTGCGCCGCCGGGGATTCAGATTGCGGAACTGCCGCTGATCCGCCCAAAATCGCCGTGGCAACCAGCGCTGAATCTGTTGATGAATGTGCCTGCAAAAGATGACCAACTGTCGCCCAAAAGTGGGCGTCGATTCTTGCACCTCCAATATTGACAACATATATATCATGGTATATGCTCTTGCCAGGAGGTCCGGGATGCGGAAGGTAATGATTACCCTACCCCAAGAATTTTTGGACGAAATGGACAGGTTCGCACAGCACGAACATCGCAATCGCAGTGAGTTCATCCGCGAAGCGGTTCGTCATTACATGGCGAGGGGGGAAAAGAAGGCGGAATCACGACACGAGTCCGTCCGCCACGCCCTGCTGGTTCAAGAGGAAGCGCGCAATAGGACAAGGAACGTTTCCTTCGATAGCACCGGGTTCATTCGTGAATGGCGAGAAGGCTCCGCCAGACCAAATCCATGACCGGTGCTTTCCACTGTCTTCTGCTCGATAGCTCCGTGGTCGTCAAATGGTTCAGGAACGAGACCGATTCCGACAAGGCGCTCGCCATCCAGACAGAGTTCCTGCGAGGTGAGCTGGATATCCAGATTAGCGAGTTGACCCTATACGAAACGGCAAACGCGTTGCGCTACTCCGGCGACCATACCAGCGATCAGGTCTGCGAGTGTCTCGACAGCATTGTCAGGTTGGGGACACGGCCTACGCCGTTGACTGGGATGTCCTCAAAGCGGCCGTTGATGATAGTTTTGACCGGGGATTCAGCATCTACGATGCCTACCTGGTCGCACTGGCCAAGACCCATGGACTCACGCTGGTAACAGCCGACGCCAAACTGTTCGCCAAAGTCAAAGGCG
>JAUSEJ010000672.1 GCA_030650265.1 Dehalococcoidia bacterium
GCCGTTTTTTGACATTCTCCAGCCTCAGAAGTATCCGTTTGGTGAAATCAAGGTGCGTAAGGCCATGCAGTTGTCGATCAACTCGAAGGAACTTGCCGATTCCATGTATGGCGGCATCGGCGGGCAATACGCTTTGTTCTATATATCGCCAAGCGCCTATTTCTTTGACGCCACCGTGCTGAAGACGGATCCCTACGACCCTGAACAGGCGAAGAAGCTAATGGCCGACGCTGGCTATGCCGGTGGCTTCGGCACGAAGATCTGGCAAACGCGGGCGGGGGTTCTTCCCCAGCTCATCCAGGCCACGTCTGGCTATTGGGGCAAGATAGGAGTCAGAGCAGAGATAGCGAATATGGATTACACCGCTTTCCTATCAACGTTGGTACCCAATATTAAGCCCGAGTTGTACGGGACCATTTGGGAGTTGGATTCAGGCGCCTTCTATGGATCTGACGGCCTTGTATCGGGATACCATTCCAAGAAGGGTACTCCCAAGAACATCAACAACCCGCAGCTTGACGATTTGATCGACAAGATTCCCCAGACTCTAGACCCGGTCGAGAAGAAGAGAATCGCCCTCGAAGCCGCCAGACTGGCTCAGCAGGAGTACAATACGATGCGGATCGTAACGATACCCACAGATGTGGCGGTGAGCAGCAAGATTAAAGAAGTGTCCACCGGCGTCTACACAAGGGTAATTCCTGGTTTCCAGGAGATGATCAAGAACCTCAAGTAACGCAGAGGGGCAAACGGGAAGAGGATCCGACTGCAGCGGACAAAGTTGCGGACGAATCCCTTCCCTTTCCCCATGTCCCCTTGTCATCAAGCCTGGTACAGTATAAGATACATTCGGAGGGGGCATGTTTGAGCAAGCGCTAACGGGCGTGAAGGTAATCGACTTAACCCACATGATCGCCGGGCCCTACTGCACGCGGATGCTTGCCGACTATGGGGCAGACGTGATCAAGGTCGAGAAGCCGGGACTGGGCGATGGTGGCCGAAGGCTTGGCCCTTTCTTGGCCAACGAGCCCCATCCCGATAAGAGCGGGACCTTCGCCTATCTCAATGCCAACAAGCGGGGGGTCACCCTCAACCTGAAATCGGAGACCGGCAGGGCCATACTGTTGCGTCTTATCGAAGATGCCGGCATTTTGGTCGAGAGTTTCGCCCCCAGAGTGATGTCTGGCCTTGGACTCAGTTATGACAGGCTCAAGGAAATAAATCCCGGCCTCCTTATGGTCTCCATCTCCAACTTTGGCCAAACCGGGCCCTATCGGGACTTCAAAGCGTCGGAGTTGGTGCATAATGCCATGGGTGGTGAAACGTACTCCCGTGGACTGTCTATTCGCGAGCCCCTGAAACTCGGAGGTAACGCTGTGCAGTGTCAGGCGGGCACTATTGCGGCGGCGGCTACCTCAATCGCTCTTTGGGACGCCGAAGAAAGCGGGGTCGGTGATCACCTTGACATCTCCATTTTCGAGACCCAGATCAGCACTATCGACACTAGGGGTCCCAGCCTGGTTGGCTATCAGTTTACCAAGAGGGTAGCACAGAGAAAGGTTCCGGGGGCTTCACGCGGGTATCCCAGCGGCGTGTACATGTGCAGTAATGGGTATTTTCAGATTGCCGGGGAGATTCAATTCTGGGGCAGGCTCATGAAGATGCTGGATTATCCGGAGGAGCTTAGCGACCCGGCAATGGGAACTGCAGCAGGCCAGGCGGATGAGGATCTCAAGGGTCTATTTGACGCCT
>JAUSEJ010000674.1 GCA_030650265.1 Dehalococcoidia bacterium
AGCTTCATCTCCTCGTTGAACTCGAAGCCCCCGCAGGTGAGGATTACTGCCCGATGGGCGCGAATGTCAACCGCTTTACGCTCACCTTCTTGTTCGAGGTCGACCCTCACCCCTTCGACCTCCCCTGCCAGGCTGGTGAGCAGACGCCGGACACGGGCCCCATAAAGCACTTGAATCCCCCAGGAACGCACCTGGGAGGCCAGGAAATTCTGCATCGCCAGCCCCGACCCGGCGTATCTGTACAGCTCGATCGCTTCCCACCCGATGAACTGCCGGTGCTCACCCCCGCTACCAAGGTGTCGCGCCTTTCCGCCAAGGGACTCGACCAACTTGAAGTTCTCTGCCGAGTAGCTGGCCCATACGTCGATCACCTTCGGACCTGCCCATGGAGGCCCTCCATCGGTGGACCGGCAGAGGGATTCCATGTAGGCGGTCGCTTTCTTGACGTCCGCGACGTTGATGAATACGCCGCCCGACAGTGCGGTGTTGGAGTGATGGGCGTTTTGGGGCTGCTTCTCGATCACCAAGACCTGCGCTCCCAAGTCATGGGCAGTGATCGCCGCCACCGCTCCCGCGCCCCCGAGGCCCACAATTACCACATCCGCATTAGACGACCAACGAGCATCCCTGATCAGCATAACTGATAGAACCTCCATTCGTCTACCTTGTGAAGAGCGTCGCTAGCTCTGGCACCCTGAACCATGACGTCATACTTGAGGATGACGTCCCGCGGGACAGTTGGATACTTCTTCTGCAGCTCGTCGACTCATGTCACTGCGTTTCCTCCTGTACTGTTTTCGCTTGGCTGATACGACCTTCCGTCTGCCCGGCCATAAGGGTCTATTTTGCGTGCGTGATGGATTCTAGAGCGGGTCCCAAAGCCGCCATGCCCGCGATTGGTGCGAATGAGCCGATTCGTGAGCTGAGGGCGAAAACTGTTTTCACCTCCACCAGGTCGATTACGTTGTATTCGTTCTTGGCCAGTATAGCTGCCTGGAGCTGAATCTCTTTCTTCTGCGCCGGGTCCAGGGTAATTTCAGCCTTCTCGATCAACTCGTCCAACTTAGGGTTGTTCACACTGGAATAGGTACCCGGGGTGCGCTTGGAATCATAGGCGCGGCCCATCTTCTCGAAGTCCCAAAAGGCGCCACTGAGGAAAGCCACGACCATGGTGTCCCAAATGTCGGGAAGCTGTTTGGGGTTGTACTTGGCCGTCAGAACGGTCCACTCCACAGCCACCACGTTTGCCTCTAAGCCTACCTTGCGCAGGTAGCCGCCTACGGCAGTGGCAAGCTGGGTTGAGTTGCCTCCTAGCTTGCTGTCCCAGAGCGTTAAATTGAAGCCGTTGGGATATCCCGCCTCGGCCAGCAGTTTCTTGGCTCCTTCAGGGTCGTAGGGGTCTGGCTTGAGCTGGTTAGAATCCCAATATCCGGCAGTAGGGCGCCCATACGCTAATATGCCGGGGTCGGCATATCCTTTGAACAGGTCGTCTGCCATTTCCCGACGGTTGACCGCCAGCGATATGGCTTTGCGGACCTTCACGTTACCTAAGGCATACTTCGTGGGATTCGCCTTGTCCCAGGCCGCGATCATGAAGCCTTGCACTGCGCCGTCGTGGGGCTGGATGCGGAGGCCGGCCGCCTTGAGACTTGCCGCGTCATCGGGCATGACCTCCGCCAGGTCCAACTCCCCCGTCTTGAGCATGGCGACGGTGGTTGCCACTTCTCTGATGTTCAAGAGCGTAATGTTCTTGAACTGGGGCACCTTCCTCCAATGACTGTCCACAGCCTCGATCTCCAGCCGGACCGCGGGCTCGTATTTCACGACCTTGAAGGGGCCGCTGCCCACGGGGTTCTTTCTGAAATAGTCTACCCCCTTCTCCTCAATGTACTTCTTTGGCAGTACCGCCGAGGTGCCCCCCAAATCCGCGAAGCCGGTAATGAAGTCGAACTGCGGGCTTTTCATTCGAAACACGACGGTGTAATCATCCTTCAAGTCCACACTTGCCAGCGCTGCCCGCCAACTGCCGGCGTCGTTATGGCTTGAATCGGGGGCGATTAGCCTGTCTACGCTGAACTTGACATCGGCGCCCGTCAGATCGCTGCCATCGTGGAACTTGACCCCCTTCCGAATGTAGAACGTCTGCGTCATGCCGTCCGGAGCTATCTCCCAGCGCTCTGCTATTCCGGGCTTTATCTGTCCATCAGCGCTCCGGTATACCAGCATGTCGTAAACCTCAGAAAAGATGGCTGCTATGGTAGAACCACTAGTCCTTATGGGGTCCGCGTTATCGGTTCGGAAGTCCGTACCAACGGCCAGGCTACCATAGGGCTTCGAGCTCGCCGCCGGCCCTTCGCTGGGAAGGGCAGTCGGTGACGATGACGTGCAAGCGGTCAGAAGCAGCGAGCCGATCATCGTGACTGCTAGGATGAGAGTTACTATTCTGCAATGCATTTTCATCAATCCTCCGTTAATGTGCTACGTAATTCCGATACAAGCGATTCCTGGCTCGGAGGTTCCTTCGAGAAATGACCACCAGAGTCCAGCCGGCGACCGGTACATCTGGGACCACGTCCATCATACGAGTTTCTTCGACATACCTCTCATTGGCTTACTGCTTGTATGCCGGTTGCTTGGCAGAAGCAATAAACCCGGCCAGCCAGTTATCTTCGGGCCTAAGCACATCCGACAGCCAATTCCCGAAATCCCCCGCCGTCTCCAAGATTCCGATCTCTCCACCGTAGGCCACGTCCATGCAATCCATGGGACATTGCATGAATTTGTCCATCTTCTGGTACCGACCGACTTTCTTCATGGCCTCGTGATGGGCGAGGGCTATTTCCAGGAGTAGTTCCGTCGGCGGATACTTCTCGAGGTTGGCCGGGTCATCGCCGTATATCGAGCCCGCATTTATGCGCAGGGCCGTGAAAAACGGCACCACGCCATGCTCGATCAGCCAGTTGTTCCCCTCGATATGCGAATCCCTGGCCTCTTGCCACGTGCTGAACCCGTCGTGGGCAAGCATTCCAACGCCCGCCACAAGATTGGTCCCTACATTGCCAGCGCCGAACACATCTACCGCCGCCTGGTACGCCTCCAGAGTGTAGTCGTAGCCTCGGTGCTTGGCCTTCCCCGGGCAGACCTCGGCGAAAAGCCGGCGGTCCCATATTTCCATTTGCGAGGTAAAAGCGCGCACCCCCACGTCCTTTAGCCTCTGCATATCCTTCCGGTCCATTGGCTGAGGTCGAACGGTCAGATGGACCTTATAGGGGAGAGCGCTACCTAGCTTCTCCATCATGTTGAAATACATCTTGGCCTCGATCTCCGTGCGATTAAAACCGCCCATCTGAACCCGACCTTCGATCAATTTGACCTCTGCACCAAGAATCTTTAGGGCCTCCACCGACTCATCGAAATTAATGGTAGCGGGGCGAAAGACGCCCAGGGAGCGAACACCATCCTGAGCTGAGTGAAAATTGCAGAACCGGCACTGGTCACCCGTGTCAAAATACTCGCAGTGTCGCACAGGGTTTACGTGAAAGCAACGGCGGCTCCTCCTGCGAACCAGGCTCGTTACCGGCGTGCCCTTGCTAGTCTGCAGGTCGGAAAGTGCGGGGAAGACGTCATAGTAGATGTCCTCGATTTTTTCCTCGCCCTCGAACAGGGCGAATTGACCATCGCCGACTTCTTTGATTTCGTAGGGGCTCTTGGTGTGTCTCCGGACCCCGACGCCCATGCCACTCTTAAGTTTAAACCCCTGGAGGATCGCCACGAGCCCCGGCTTTATCTGCTTTCTTCTCTCCTGTAACTGCTCTTCCGTAAGGTCGAAATCGTAGGTAACATAAGACCCGCCCGCATTGTCCCAGAGGCTCACCTTGTCGAGTACCTCGGTATCCTTCACGCCATTCCTCATGATTTCCCACTTGACGATCACTTCTCGGGGAATAGTGGGATACTTCTTCTGAAACTCGTCAACACTAGTCATTTCTTTTCTCCTTCGACTTAATCCGTTAGTCCAAGCCCCGCCTAACTCCAGACGTTCTTCGCCAGAAATGCCGCCATACTTTCCAGCAGAACACACTTGCGCGGCTGACGCGCAATGGCCCGAGCCATGCATGGGCCGTTTAGAAGCATGGATAGACTCGCCTACGGGAAACATCATAAGGCAGCAGTGCTCGCTTGTACATCGGCAGAATGCTGTATCTTGAGCGCAGTCGATTACGTATCTTCTGCCTGACGGAGCAGACCGGACTGAATTACTTATAGAGCGAGGGCAGCTTGGGAACCAATGCCCAGGCAGCGTATATGTGCCGAGTTGATTTGCGATGATTGTCAGATTCTTGGCACCCTGCATGAGCAGGCGCCTCCGGACTTTGGCTTTTTTGCAATGCACTTGGAAAAAGAAATGCTCCTGGATCAGATCTGTTTGAGAGAGCAAGGCCTGTCCAAGGAGCACCTCAATAATGAATGATAGTGCAAATGAGGAGAAGGTTCCAGTTCTTCTGCGGGAGGGAGGGTAGTGTATCCTGGATTGTGTAAATTGGGTTTGTGGAAGAAATGAGAAAGGCGGGGATCGCCGGGGGTCGGGGGTGAGGGGGCAGGGGTCAGGGGTCTATCCTCGGCCCGCTGCCCCTCGCCCCCGACCCCTGTCCCCTACCGTCCCACTCTGGGCCTTTTCATCTCGAAGATCTGACGGGTCTTGGTGTAGAGATCGCCGGCAAGGCGGCCCACCGGCTGCAGCATTTCCATGTCGATTCTGCCGTCGTGAAGGAACTCGTCTTTGATGTGGAACTGCACTACTTCGCCGAAGGGAACGCTTGTGCGGTGTTCCCCCTCCCCCAACTCGATCATCTGTACCAGTTTGCACTCAAGGCTGATGGGAGATTCGGCCACCCTTGGCGACCTGACCTTGTCGCCGGGGATCGCCGTTAGCCCGGCCACCTGAAACTCGTCAACTTCGGGCAGGTAATCGCCACAGGAGATGTTCATCGCCTCGGCCAACTCCTCGGTTACGAGGTTGATCACAAAATCACCGGTGTACTCAATGTTTCTTACCGTGTCTTTCTTCTCCCCGGCCCGCCGGATGGCCGTGAAGCAGACGGTTGGGGGATAGGTACAGACAGAAGTAAAGAAGCTGAAAGGCGCCACGTTGTCGACACCGTCCTCTCCTACGGTCGAGACCCAGGCAATGGGACGGGGAACTATGCTGCCGATTAGCAACTTATAGCACTCCCTGGCGGATATTGCGCGGGGATCTATCTTCATAGTTTACCTCCTCAGATTAGCGTTTGGGGTCGGATTATTATACCAGGTTTGTAATCGTTCACGGGGTACGGGCTAGCCTTGATGCAGGCTAGCCCGCCCGGTCGGCCAGCACGGCATCAGTAAGGAAAGTGAGTAGGTGACGCTCTTGTTGGCGGCAGGTCGCAGAAGCAGTCAGAATACGTGCCACAAACAGGTTCCCATCATCACTTTGCGCACCGAAGCAGCCTTTGCGCCACAGTACTGCTGGGCGCAATGCTCGCTCTGCCGCGTTGTTGGTCGGCTCGACACCCCCTCAATGGTTACGAATGTCCACAGAGCCGGCCACAAGGCCAGCACATCGCGGCAAAAAGCCCGAGCCTTCGCCAACGGCAGGTCGCATCCGCGTTCCAGCAGCAACCGCATCTCCTCTTGCATGGGCTGCAGCTCAGCCTGCAAACCGGCGCGGTCCAGC
>JAUSEJ010000680.1 GCA_030650265.1 Dehalococcoidia bacterium
GATAGGTCGTATGCAGGCCAGACGACCCACCAGCCACGACGATAATTATGTCCTCAGGTCGGCGAGCGGACCCGACCTTGCCATCGACTACCCTGCCCTGAGGAATGATTGCCTCAGCCAAGCTGGAAGGAAACAGCTCAATCGGAATACGTGCCCGCTCCCAGAGAATCTGCTGGACGTCTCGTTTGGAAAGGCCCGCCGCGGCAAGCACCTTGGCATGGGTGGAACACATGATGAGCATTGGCTCGAGGGAATCCACCGGGAAACCGCAATTGGCTGGACAGCCCATTATGTTTATCGAGTTAGCAATAACGGTCAATACTCTTTCGGCGTCTTGACCAGTGACGACGATGCTCTGTGTCCCGTTCACTCCCACGACGGTGGCCGTACTCTGCTCACGCCGGAAGCCGCGTTCGACGTGAAGGGGTTCCCATGGGCTGTCCTCCTCGTTTTCTCCGAGGCAGAAAGTGTATTTGCCGGGCTGACCGAGAGTGGCCTCATCTACGCTGCCTGGAATGCCGCCTCCTACGTTCAGGAGGATGAGGCGTAAGGCCCGTCCTATCGTAGCGTTCGCCCGATTGCCCTGGCCCAGAGCGTTAGAGCCATAGCCTATTCCGACCTGATCTCGAATAGGGCCATTGACTATCAAGAGGGGCGCTGCCGAAGCTGTCGTGGCCTGGATGCCATTCAAGTTGAACCTAGGTTCCACCATAGCCTCAATGGCGGCGAGCAGTATGGGCCAATATTCCGGGCGACAGCCTGCCATGACGGCGTTGATAGCGATCTTCTCAACGGTGGCAACGCCATACCGGGGTGGAATCTCCGCTACCACTTCCGTCGGGTCTCGACCAAGGCAGTCGACGAAAGCCTGAACCAGTTCCGCGGTAGGAGGAATTATGGGGAGGCCGTCGGTCCACCCTAATTCGTAAGCTTCTTCGTAGGCCCTGTAGACGCCAGTAGTGTTATCGGGAAAGGCGACGCGCCGCGACCTCAGCATGGATCATACCTCCTTGCTGGCCGATCGCCGGACGCGAACGCCAGCGGCGAGTGCCGAAACGACATCGTCAAACAGTCTGTCGGCATGCCGAAGTACTTCTGCCTCTGGTATGGTATCGAAAGGATGCGGCACGACGACCAGAGGCAGATCCGGCAGGCCCCTGGCCTTGCGTGTAGCCTTGGCCAGGGACTGAAAATGCTCGGTAACCAGCGTCGCCGTGGGTACTCCTCGCTTTTCGAGTTCGGTGCTATCGTGGACACTCCACGTCGTGCACGACCCTCAGTTGCCTAGACCGGCTATCACGACCTGACACTTCGCTGCTAGATCATCGATTGCCTCGCTCGGAGATGGACTACTCAGTTTCTTCTTGTAGTGAATCACATCCGTGATACCGAAACGTTCTGCCAGAAGGTGCCGGTAGCGCTCAAGGACTACACCCAGGCTCCACCAACCGTTGTCGACAAGCCCTACCGTCAATCCTCGGAGGTCGTCCGGTCGATCAGCTAACCCGGCATTCGAGGTCTGGCCTTCCGCCGTCGGATCCAGCATGAACACAATCGACTCGCTCATAGGTGCCCTCCTCGTCATTGGGAAAAGGGGCGGGTTCCCCTCTTTGTACTCTCTTTCCCTTTCGCCTTTGAGACCTGAGATCCGTTTTAAGGTAGGAGGAACACCCTACTGAACTGTTCCTCTTACGGGCTTGACTACTTTGCATGGGTTATCGTATCAAGGGAGGCTCCCAAAACCGCCATGCCCTTGATGGGCGATAACCCGCCGACCTTCGAGCTGAGGGCAATGAGCGTTTTTACGCCTAGCGCCGAAAAGGCGCTATACTCGTCCCTGCCCATCACAGCAGCCTCGAGCGCTAGCTTTTTCTTCTCGTTGAGGTCTTTGGTCATAGGAACTTGATCGATCAGCGCATCGAGCTTAGGGTTGTTGTTGTTATGGAAAACGCCTTTCGTGGAATGATATGCCGTTGCCATTTTCTCGAACTGGAGCACCCCGCCAGCGTGGACGAGGGCGTAGATGCTGTCAAAGATTTCCGGTCTCATCTTAGGTACAAAATACCCCTGGAGAGTTCTTACCTCTATGGGCACCAACTCAGCGCCAATTCCAACCTGGCGGTAGTAGCCCACCGACGCACTTGCAAAACTGGCCCCAGCACTGACCCCCTGATCTAGCCATGCAGTCGTCTTGAAGCCACCGGGATATCCGGCCTGTGCGAGCAGCTTCTTCGCCCCTTCAGGGTCGTAGGGATCTGGCTTCAGGACGTTAGAGTCCCAGAAGTAGCCGGTCGGACGGATATAAAGTGTGACGTCTGGCTCGGCATAGCCCGAGAACAGTTTGTCGGCCAACTCTTTCCGATTTAACGCGAGCGACAGGGCCTTGCGCACCCTTACGTCTGCTAGCGCATACTTCTGGGGATTAGCCATGTCCCAGAATGAAATCACGACCGCCTGCATTGCTCCGTCATGGGCCAGTATTCTCAAGCCGGCTGCCTTGATCCCGGCCACCGAATCGGGCGAAACATCGGATATGTCCAGC
>JAUSEJ010000681.1 GCA_030650265.1 Dehalococcoidia bacterium
CTATGTCTATGCCGACGCTAAGCAAAGCCCCGACACCAGCCGCGAAAGCACGCCGAATCACGGAATCCCGATCAGCCTGGTAGTGACGCATATAAACGTGGGTATGAGAATCGACAATCAAACTAAGAATGTCCCAGCTTTCTCGTTTCCGATTCGACGATATTTTCATCAAGTTTAACGAACAGCGGCGAAGGCTGTCCCAACTCCTGACCAGGGGGGACAACGCTGATGTTCCACCCATCCTCTTCGATGGTTGTCACGAAACCAAGCGACTGCTGTAGCCTTTCCGAACTGAAAGGAATATAAGGAAACAAAATGGTCTTCAGGGAATTAATCACGGCGATAGCCACGTAAAGAGATGTTCCGGCTCTCTGCCTGTCTGTCTTGATCGTCTTCCAGGGGGAGTTCTCTTCCAGGTAGCGATTCGCCTCCTGGGCCAGCCCCATAGCCTCTCGTAGCGCTTCTCTGAAGTGGCAGCCCGATAACAACTTATCGACAGACTGCATGGTGGACTTAGCCCTGGCAAGCATGGCATCGTCCCCTTCTTCGTAGGCACCGGGCGTCGGCACTTTGTGGTCATAATTCCGGTAGGTAAAGGTTAGCACGCGATGAACAAGATTACCATAGGTAGCGACAAGCTCATCGTTGTTGCGCCGTACGAACTCGCTCCAGGAGAAGTCGCTGTCGGAAGTCTCGGGCGCCGCCGCCGACAGCACATATCGAAGAGCATCCGGGTCGTAGCCATCGAGAACATCGTGCAACCAAACAGCCCAATTGCGGCTGGTGGAAATCTTTTGTCCTTGAATAGTCATGTATTCGTTGGCCGGGATGTCATAAGGAAGATTCAAACCGCCGTAACCCATAAGCATAGCCGGCCATATCATTGTATGAAAAGGGATATTATCCTTGCCAATGAAATAGTAGCTCTTGCAGGTCTCTTGCCAGAACTCGCGCCACTTCTCTGGCTCTCCTACTTTGGCTGCCCATTCCTTGCTAGCCGAGAGATAGCCAATCACCGCCTCGAACCATACATAGATGCGCTTGCTTTCAAATCCAGCCACAGGCACCGACACACCCCATTCAATATCACGGGTTATCGGACGATCTTTCAGCCCTTCCGAGAGATAGCGGGCAGTAAAGTTCTTGACGTTTGACCGCCAATGACTCTGCTTGTCGACCCATTCAAGCAAGTCCTGGTTAAAAGCAGTCAGACGCAAGAAGAAATGCTCTGTTTCACGTATGACAGGCGTACTACCGTCGAATTTGCACCTGGGATTGACGAGTTCTGTTGCATCGAGAGGCTTCCCGCAATTGTCGCACTGATCGCCCCTTGCTCCAAGATGCCCGCAGTTAGGACACTGTCCCTCCACGTACCGGTCGGGAAGAAAACGCCTGCAGGTGGGACAGAACGGCGAATTCATGGTGGCCGGGTAAATGTAGCCGTTATTCAACAAAGTCAAAAAGACATCATGTACGACCTCGCTATGGTTCTGAGTGCCGGTGCTGGTGTAGAGGTCAAAGGTAATGCCGAGGCTTTTCCACATGTCCATAAACAGACCGTGAAAGTGGGCGGCGACTTGAGCCGGCGTCTTGCCTTCTTGCTCGGCTCGGACAGTTATAGGCGTCCCATGTTGGTCGCTACCTGACACCATCAAGACCTCGTTGCCCTTCAGCCGGTGAAACCGGGCAAAGATGTCGGGGGGCAAGAAAGCTCCGGCAATTTGGCCGACATGAAGAGGGCCATTGGCATAGGGCCAGGCCACTCCGATGAATATTCGCTCGCTCAATAACATTGTCCTCGCGTTGATCGCCCGGGTAAAATTCCGCTTTCATTCTACCACAGAGGACGAAGAAAAACAAAGCCGCTACGCTTGCTTAAGCCAAAGCCTGTACAATTCCTTCCGACGGAAGCCAGATACCTCGGCCACTCTCGCCGCCGACTCTCGCGCCCCGAGTCCTTGTTCCCGGCAAGCCTCAAGCATCCCGACTATCTCCTCCAGTGAAAGAGACTCGGGCTCTCCGGTGACTCCTTCAATTACAATTGTGAACTCCCCCCTTGGCTCTCTAAAATAGGCGATAGCCTCCTGTACCGTGCCTCTGAATATTTCCTCGTGCAGCTTTGTAAGCTCGCGACAGGCGGCAATGCGGCGATTACCAAGTGCCTGCAAGATAGTTTCGAGGGAGGCGCTGACCCTATGAGGCGCCTCAAAGGCCACAAGAGTTCGGGTTTCCCTAGCAACGGACTCAAGAAAGCTTCGACGAACACTGGCTCGACGAGGCAGGAACCCGAGGTAAATAAACTGATCGGTTGGCAGGCCTGACGCCGCCAGGGCAGTGATGACGGCAGAGGGACCGGGAATGGGAACAACGGAGATCCCTCTAGCCGCCGCCTCGCGTACGAGTTCGAAACCAGGATCGCTAATTCCCGGCATGCCCGCTTCAGAGACGAGGGCTACGTCTTTCACAGCGGCCAGGCCAAGCAGGTAGTCCAGCTTGGCCAGCTTGTTGTGCTCGTAATAACTAGTCAGAGGCGTCTTGATATCGAAATGGGAGAGAAGAAGAGCTGTCTTTCTGGTATCCTCAGCGGCTATGACGTCCGCCTCGTGGAGGGTACGCAGTGCCCTCAGTGTAATATCCTCCAGGTTTCCTATCGGGGTAGCGACCACGTAGAGAGGCATAAGAAATGCTCCGCTAGCCATTGTGTTCAGTCGATAATTGCGGACGGTAGTTCAAGACCCGAAATGAATCCCTCCGACAGACGGACGAACGGGCCGGGACACACGCGCCGGGCGCAATCAACTGCCTAGCGGTTGCCGGGAACATGAATTGATTTAGTCACCGCTCTGGTGTCGGCGAACGTAGGGCAGGTGGTAGTATGGAGGCCACCAGAACCGCCAGCGACAATAACCATAAGATCATCGGGCTTATAACAGAGCAGAACTTTGCCGTCCAATACACGATCTGCAGCCAGTTGAGCCTTTTGCTGGCCCCGTGGGAAAAGGTCTAACGGGATGCGGGCTTCCTCCCAAATAATTCTCTTGACATCGGCCTTCGACAAACCCGCCTGGCTGAATACGGAGGCGTGATGCGGACAGAGGATGATGAGGGGCTCACCAGCATCCGGCACGACGATGTTATTGCACCCCATCGAGTTCATGGAGTTTGCGATGACAGTCAGGATTGAGCGGGCATTCTGGCCATGTACGATTACATTGTTGGTGCCAGCAGCGCCGACCACTGTAACGGCGCTCTGATCCCGGGAGAATCCCCGCTCGTTGTGGAGGGGCTCCCAGGGATTCTCCTCCTCATTCTCACCCAGACAAAAGGTGAATTTGCCGGGTTGGCCAAGCGTGGCCTTATCCACCGTGCCCGGTATGGCGCCGCCGACGTTAAGCAGCACCAGGCGCAGGGCACGCCCGATAGTAGCATTGGCCCGGCATCCCTGTCCGAGAGCGTTCGCATTGGAGTTGATTCCAAGCTGATCGCGAATGGGACCATTGATGATGAGGAGCGGAGCAGCGGGATTAGTCGTACACTGAATGCCATTCAAATTGAATTCAGGTTCCATAATCGCTTCCACTGCCGCTAGCAAGACCGGAAAATATTCAGGTCGACAGCCAGCCATAACGGCATTGATGGCCAGCTTCTCAATCGTTGCAACGCCGAATCCAGGAGGAATCTCCGCAACAACTTCCTCGGGTTCGCGACCGACATATTTCACGAAGGCCATTACGCGTTCTTCGGTAGGCGGTATGATGGGAAGGCCATCAGTCCAACCCCATTCATACGCCTGCTCGAACAACACGTCTATAGATTCAGAAACCGTGACTCGTCGTGAAGCTAGCATGAATGCTTCCTCCCGCCATTCTTCTTCAACGCCCAATAATTGCTGATACGATCTGGTCAAAGACTTCGTCTGAGATCCGCAGTACATCCGCCTCGGGGATAGTGTCGAAAGGATGGGGAACAACGACCATGGGCAAGTTCGGCATACCTTTGGCCTTTCTCGACGTTTCCGCAAGCGGCAGGAAATACTGCGTGACTACCGTTACAGTAGGGGTCCCTCGCTTCTCGAGTTCGATTCCGTCGTGGATACTCCACGTGGTGCAGGAGCCTCAGTTACCCAACCCGTTGATGACGACCTGGCACTTTTCCGCTAGCTCTTCAATTTGTTTGGTAGCGGGGCTGCTCTTGTTCTTCTTGAGATAGATGGCTCCGCTCACCCCATAGCGCTCAGCCAATCGTTTCTGTACTACATCGATAAGGAGGCCAAAACTCCACCAACCGTTATCCAGATAACCGACTGTTATCCCCTTCAAATCAGTCGGGCGACTGGCCAATCGCGTACTGGCGCTTTTCGGCAGCGCAACCGGATCCAAGATAATGACTTCCGACTCGCTCATTTCCAACCTCCTGATAGTGACTTAGATAAACCAAACGTTAACGCAGGTGGCCACTCCCAATCCAGTTTACGATGAGCTGTCCCTGCGCAAAATAGGCTATCACTTATAGTCATGCTTGTCAACTGATTACCGGCAGTCTCGCAAAAGCATGCTTTGACATCGCCTGGCCATTTTGATATACTGCCAGGGACTGAGGCGACCAGGCAATAGAGCGTCGCGCCTTGGCAATCATTTCGGAGCCAGATTATCCCACAACGTATTTCCCAAAGAGGAGGAAGAGTAGATTGTCTAACGTTCCCAATGATCTCAAGTACACCAAAGGGCATAGCTGGGTCAAGGCCGATGGCGACCTGGCGACAGTAGGAATTTCGGATTTCGCCCAGGACACGTTAGGCTCGATTCTGCTGTTCGAACTGACTGGCGAAGGATCGACCGTCACGCAAGGGCAACCTCTCGGCACTGTCGAGTCCGACAAGGCTACCTCGGACGTCATCTCTCCCGTCAGTGGCGAAATCATCGAAATCAACGAGAATGTCACCAGCGCCCCAGAGAAGGCAAACGACGATCCATACGGCGAAGGATGGCTTGTAAAAGTGCGTATGAGCGATCCCGATGAGCTGAGTAACCTCATGTCCGCTGACGAGTTCGAGAAGTTTATCTCGGCGTAGCCGGGATCTAAAATGGATATTTGGCGTCTTCTCGACACTGGCAGGGCTACGGGAGCCCTCAACATGGCTATCGACGAGGCCGTAGCGACTTTACACGGTCGGGGTGTATCGCCGCCGACGATTCGCTTCTATGGCTGGAATCCAGCCTGCCTTTCGATTGGCTATTTCCAGCCAATCGAGCGCGAGGTCGAGATTGAGGTCTGCCGCGCAGAGGGAATCGACGTAGTAAGACGCCCGACCGGTGGTCGGGCCGTCCTTCACGACGATGAACTGACCTATAGCCTCATTGCGATGGAGCAGGAACCGCGAATCGCTGGCGGGGTTACCGAGTCGTATCGAAAGATCAGCGCCGGAATATTGGCCGGATTGACAAGACTCTCGGTCGTCGCTGATATGGCTCCTGGTCGCGGCGGGCAGCATGACCATCTTCACTCAGCCGCCTGCTTCGATTCTGCCTCCAGCTATGAGGTCACCGTAGGTGGCAAGAAACTCGTCGGCAGCGCTCAGGTACGCCGGGGCGGCGTCGTTCTACAGCACGGATCCCTTCTCCTGAGCTTCGATAGCAACAAGCTACTTTCTCTCCTCAAGTTGACTGTGTCTGATCGGTCGAACTTGAAGGACGAGCTCGATAAAAAAGTGACGTCCATGGCCTCAATCGCCGGCTGGCGGCAGGAGTTCTCAGATGTTGCTGAGGCGCTGCGGTGCGGCTTCGAGCAAGCACTGGCTATCCTTTTGGCGGTAGGCCCGTTGACCAATGAAGAGGAGGACCTTGCCAACAAACTCCTCGCCGATAAGTATACCAGATCAGAATGGAATTTCCGGCGCTAGCCGAACGCCGATTGTCACTGAAATTCATCCTGCCCGATAGAGCGCAGATTCACAAATTGGGAGCGGTCAGAATTCGAGGCGCTTGTGGCGGAGGACGATGCTCTGGACGATGCCCAGGGACAGGAGTATGGTGATAAGAGAGCTACCACCGCTGCTAATGAAGGGGAGCGGGATGCCGGTGACGGGCAAAACCCTCGTGTTCACGCCAATATTGACAAACACCTGAAAAAGAAGCTGTACGGCAATCCCTACGGCCAGGAAACGGCCAAAGGTATCCTGAGAACGACTCGCTGCTCGCACGCAGCGGAATAGCAGAACGATGAACAGGAAGAAGAGAACGAGGGCCCCGACAAAGCCCAACTCCTCGCCCACCACGCTAAACACGAAGTCGGTATTCTGAACTCGCAGGAAGTGAAGCTGACTCTGAGTACCCTGCGCGAATCCTTTGCCCCACAGTCCCCCCGATCCCACGCTGATCTCCGATTGCAAGACGTTATAACCTGCTCCCAGCGGGTCGCTGCCCGGGTCGAGAAAGGTATCCAGACGATCGCGCATATAGCCATGGAGTACCTTCTCGTAGACGAACGGGATTGCAAGTGCGCCGGCGACTCCCAGACCGGCAAAGTACGAGATTCGCATGCCGGACATTAGGGCCACACCCAGCCAGACGCAGGCGAAGATGATAATCGTCCCCAAGTCAGGCTGGAGATACACCAGGAAGACTGGAACGGCGACTATGGCCACAGACCCTATAAGGGTCGCTAGTCTCTTCATCTTGTCCTCACGCGCCGCCAGGAACGCCGCCAGAGCAATGGTCAGCACGAGCTTGGCGAGCTCGGAGGGCTGAACCGGTAGGGGCCCCAAGTCAACCCATCGTCGGGAGCCATGCGTCGCGGAGCCGATGACAACAACGGCAACAAGGAACAGCATGGTGGCTACGTAGAGAAACGGCGCAAAGTGGCGAAAGACGCGATAGTCCACATAGATGGCCAGAGACATGAAGACGAGGCCGACAACTGCGTACAGCCCTTGCTTGACGGTTGGATGGTTCAGAAATGGGGTGCCAGTTGGGACCGTCGTCAGAGCTGTAGAGTAGTTCATGGCAAGGCCAAAGCCGATTAGAAGTAGGATAACCAGCAGGAGAATGAAGTCAAAATTACGCCAAATCTGTGGTTTCAAGCCGTGTCTAGCTCCCCGGCGCTTGTTGCTTAGGCGGCTCTTCTTTGCCGAAGAAGTAGCGCAATATCTTGTTAGCGGCGGGCGCTGCGGTCAGTGCCCCCTGCCCATCAGAGTGAAACACTAAGAGGGCAATCTGGGGATCGTCGAAAGGAGCAAAGGTGATGAACCAGCCATGGTAGATGGGACGACCGGAAGAGTCCTTCCTTCCCGACTCGGCCGTGCCCGTCTTGGCGCCCACCTTCACTCCTGGCACAAGAAATGTATTGGCGGTTCCCGATGGCCCGGTCGCCTCCAACATGCCCTGCCTGATCGTCGCTAGATTCGGCTTGGAGACCGCTACATCGCGGATCACCTGCTTCTCAAAGGGTCTGACAATGCTGCCGTCAGAGTCGAGGATTTCTCTCACAATCTGTGGCCGATAAAGGGTGCCGCCATTGGCGATAGCGGCTACCACATTAGCCATTTGCAGTGGCGTCACATTGAGATCCCCTTGCCCTATCGATAGATTATACGTCTCTCCTGCTAGCCATGGCTCCTTCCGAAGATCCAACTTCCATTGAGGATCGGGGACGAGCCCCGCCACTTCTCCTGGAATGGCTATTCCGGTCCTGGCTCCGAGGCCAAAATCGCGGGCATATCTGGCCAGACGATCAATTCCCAGGCCGGCCAAACTCTGATTCCCTCCGCCCATCGAAAAGAAGAAAACGTCACAAGACACAGCTAACGCTTTCAAAATGTTGACCGCACCATGAGGGGCCCAACAGGGATAAGTCCAGCCACCAACCGTTATCGAGCCGGCGCAGTAGACGGTACTCGATGCCTTTATCACCCCCTCCTGCAGGGCAGCAGCGCCGGTAATAACCTTGAATATGCTCCCCGATGGATATTGTCCGGCTATCGCGTGGTTGATCAACGGTCGGTTGGGGTCATTGAGAAGCTTGGACAGATTGTCATTGCTTATACCACCCGAGAACAGGTTGTTGTCAAAGGTGGGGAGCGAGACCATGCCGAGGATTTCTCCGGTCTTCGGGTTGATGGCCACTGCGGCCGCCGAAGTCGAAGGTCCCATTTCCTGAGCCAAATACTCGGCCATTTTTCTTTGCAGATTAAGGTCTATTGTCAGAACAAGATTATTGCCGGACGTAGGTGGCTCGCTCTTCAGAACCTCAACCTTCCTGCCGCTAACATCGACCACCACGTTTTCTCGTCCTGTCTTGCCCCTCAATTCGGTCTCAAAGGAACCCTCGATGCCTGCCTTGCCCAGTCGATCGTTCAGGTCGTAGCCTGCGCTTTCCAGCTTGGCTAGTTCGTCCTCCGAGATGCGTCCCACGTAGCCCAAGAGATGAGCAGTGAGCGGACCATCGATATACTGTCTGATGGGCTCGATCTGCAAGATTACGCCGGGCAACAGCGGATGCTGCTCTTCCACGGTAAACGCCGTTTTCTGATCTACGTTTGTCTTAATAGGGATTGGCGTGAACAGCCTCAGTTCACGCCGCCGATCTTCAATGGCGTTTGCTATGTCTTCGGGAGGCGTGTTGAGTAGTTTGCTAAGCCTCCCTATCACCGCCGGCTGATCGCTCTTAGGTAGATCGGCCGGGACCACAGAGACTGTAAAGCTAGGAATGTTGCGGACGAGAAGAGTCTTGTTGCGATCGTACACAACACCACGAGGCGACGGCACCGTAAGCAGACGCACCGAGTTTAGCTCGGCTTTTTGCTTGTAGTTCTTCCCCTCAACGATCTGCATCTTCCAAAGCTGACCGCTCAGGATCGCAAAGAGTAGAACGATGAACACGCGAAATACAGCAAATCTAATCTTAAGAATCGTCGCTGGTTTTAGGCGCTTCTTTCTCGAGGAGCGCCATCGCTTATAGCCACCAAACATAGATATCCCCTACCAATCGAGATTCCTGGCCGGCTTGACCCACTCGGAAATCCGGCGTATGATCCAGTAGACAACAGGAGTGAGAAGAGTATTGATCACACCGGCAGGAAGCAGTGTCGAACGAAACGTGACTTCCCAATCCACAACTCCACCTCCAGCCTGAATAATGAGCATATAAATCGCATAAAATGCCATGGTTCCACCGAACATGATAGTGAGCGGCAGAAGCAGGCTACTTCGCACCAGATCGAACTCACCGATACTTGTGAGAAACGCTACAGCGACCATTGCGATCGTGGCCGCGCCAAAAGGGCCAGCGCCTAAGAGGTCGAGTACGAGACCACCTACAAGCCCCCAGATTATGCCCTCCTGAGATCCTTTAGCCGTGCCCCAAATGACTACAAAAAGGAGGACCAGGTCCGGCTTGACGTTCAACACCACGACATGCGGCAACAAGGTTGTTTGCAGCAACCCTGCGATGAACAGTACGGGTACGGCGAAGTATAGCGTCATTGCATCACTGAAGAGTGGTAGGCACAAAACTTGTAATGACCATGACGTTTTCCAACTTGGAGAATTTGACCGCCGACTCTATCCTGGCGTCCTGAAACATCTCCAAATCGTTACGCCTGACCTCGGACACCCTGCCAACAAATAGTCCTTTGGGAAAGCCACCACCCAGACCGGAAGTTACAATCAAATCATTCACTTTAACGGCTTCCGACTGCGGCAAATACTTCATCTCCAACCCGGAGACTTTGCCGTTCACTACACCCAAGGCGCGAGAGTCAAGACGCTGCACCATGCCATTGACAGAGCTGCTGGGATCAGTGATTAGCAGAACTTTGGCGCTTGACGTATAAGACTTGGTTATCTTGCCCACCAAGGCGCCAGGCGACACAACCACCATGCCTGGTTTGACGCCATGCTCCGTGCCCTTGTCGATCATAACCGACTGGATAACATTGCTCGGGTCGCGGTCGATTATCGCGGCCGGTATATACTCCGTGCCAGAATAATCCTTTTTGTAATTGAGTTCGGCCTTGAGGCGCTGGTTTTCGATGTCCGCCTCTCTCAAGCGCACTACCTCGCCCATCAGTTGATCTATTGTTGTGCGATTCCGATCATTCTCCTCTCGTAATTGTTGAAGGCTCGTCAAGTCAGAGAGCCAGCTAAATGCCGGGTCAAAGACGCTGGTGGCGGCTCGCTGCAAAGGAGCGAGGCCTCTCATCAGAACGTCTTCAACCGGGTAGAGCCAGCCACGCTGGGACATAAACACAACCCCAACGCCAAGAACGAGGATTATCGCAGTGTACAAGGTCGACCTCGCCCGCAACGCTTAACTCCCCTAAGACCGGCGGGTAAGAGCGAAAAATGTCAAAAGGCCAAGAGGGAGTGGGACGAGTTGGTAGCCCATGCGGCTGCCACGACCTATGCCCGCACTCCTCCTTTTCCGCTTTTCCGCTTTTCCCTTTTTCCCCTCGCCTATCATCCGACTTTGGGTCTCTTGCCATATTGTAGTTGGACCAGAACTTTGCGAAGCTTGCTAAGGTCCTCTAGCACGACTCCGGTGCCCCTTACAACACAGGTCAGAGGATCATCCGCCACGTAAACTCGAAACTTAGTTTCGTGAGTGAGACGCTCGTCCAGGCCACGAAGGAGGGCACCACCGCCTGCTAGAGCGATGCCCTGGTCCATAAGGTCGGCAACCAACTCCGGCGGAGTGATCTCAATAGTGGTTTTCACCGCATCGACAATGGCAGAGACCGAAGTTGAAATCGCCTCTCTAATCTCGATAGTGCTGACGTTTATTCTTTTTGGCAGGCCAGTGATGAGATCTCTGCCCCGAAGGGTTACCTCCCATTCCTCCTTGAGCGGATAGGCGGAAGCCGCGCTAATCTTTATCTCTTCGGCCATTCTCTCGCCAATCAGAAGGTTGTGCTTCTGTCTTGCATAAGCGATAATCTCCTGATCCATCTCGTCGCCGGCGATTCGTATGGATTTGCTGGCTACGATGCCACCCAAAGCGATTACGGCGACCTCGGTTGTGCCACCGCCTATATCAACGATCATGGTTCCATCTGGTTCCATCACTAGCGCCCCTGCGCCAATTGCTGCGGCCATTGGCTCCTCGATCAGGTAGGCCTCCCGAGCGCCAGCGTTGATAGCTGCGTCGTGGACGGCCCGCTTCTCAACCTCCGTAACGCCACTAGGGATGCCAATCACCACGCGCGGCCGGGGCACCAGAGAGAAGCTGTAGCGCTCGTGGACCTTCCTAATAAAATAATCTAGCATTCGTTCGGTGGTATCGAAGTCTGAAATGACTCCATCTTTGAGCGGTCGAATGGCCACGATGTTGGCTGGTGTGCGACCTACCATGCGTTTCGCCTCGGCCCCCACAGCCAGCACTTTTCTGCGCTTCTTGTCGATTGCTACCACAGAAGGCTCGTTGATGACGATGCCTTTCCCTTTAACCATGACCAGCGTGTTCGCCGTCCCCAAATCGATACCTATATCATGAGAAAAAAGTCCGAGCAATACGTTTATGGGATTGGCCACGGCACCTCCTCGGTTATCACAGGTCAGTTGGAGCGTTTGACGAACCGGCCCTAACCGGTTCTATTATTTGTTTGCCCTGCAGAGCGAACATCCGGATGATCTCGTC
>JAUSEJ010000689.1 GCA_030650265.1 Dehalococcoidia bacterium
AATACGATTACGTCACCGGTGGCGTGCTTGGTGCCGGTCCTCATCGCCATCCCCTTGCCCAGGTTATGTTCATGGCGGTACACACGGGCCCCGTCATGGAGGGCGATATCACCAGTTCCGTCTCTCGACCCATCGTCAACCACGATTATCTCGTACGCAAAGTTGACGAGGCTTTCTCTGGCTCCTGAGATGACACTGGCTATCGATTTTGCTTCGTCTTTCGCTGAAATGACGACGCTCACCGTCACTGTGGACGATTGGGGCGCAGCTGGCGCCTTTCGCCTTAGTGTCTCGTTCCCCAGCCCGGTCACGCCCGTCAACAAGGACTCTATACTTTCCATATATGCGCTGGCATATTTTACGCCAATTTTCGTCCGTTGTCAATAGGCCTCGCCGACCAGACCGGATGGGCCTCCTGTCGCCATTCTTCCGGGCCATTCCGTGTTTGACAAGCAAAACGATGTGGAGTAGAATTAACCTTACTGGTTGAGAAATTGGGGGAGGACTGGCGATGATAGAGATGGCCATTGACAGCATCCGCGTCAGCCTGATGAATTACCAGCGCGTGGTCATCCTCAAGGAGAAAGCGGCCGAGCGCTATCTGCCCATCTGGATCGGGCCAGCCGAGGCGGATGCTATTGCGGTGAAGCTTCAGGGCGTATCGGTGCCCCGGCCCCTCACCCATGACCTCCTGCGGTCAGTGATTGATTCCCTGGGGGCGAGCATCAATTCCATTATTGTTTGTGACCTCAAGAACGATACCTTCTACGCCAAACTGATATTAAATGTAGGCGGCGAGCAGGTTGAGATTGACTCGCGCCCGAGCGACGCCATGGCCCTCGCCGTAAGGTCGGAGGCGCCCATCTTCGCCGAGGAATCGGTCCTGGATAAGGCCGGCATCCTGATGGATAAGGAAACGGGCAAACCGATTGTGGAAGAGGACCAGCAGGGAACCGCCGAGGGCGGCGTCCCTAAAGCCAAGAAGGTGAGCGAGGAAGAGATGAAGAAGATGTCCGCTTTTTACAACTTCATCAACACGCTCGACCTTGAAGACTTCGATAAGCACAAGTCATAGCGTTACGTTGAAACTAGTGTAGTGTCTCGTA
>JAUSEJ010000696.1 GCA_030650265.1 Dehalococcoidia bacterium
CGACGGCATGAACCTGGTGGCGAAAGAGGGCCCTATCGTAAGTACACGCGATAGTGTGCTGATACTGTCCAGGGAGGCGGGAGCATTCGAGCAGTTGTCTGGCGACGTGATCAGCGTCGAGCCAACTGACGTGGATGGAACGGCCAGCGCGCTTGCTGATGCGTTGGCGATGTCAACCCTGGGGCGGCGAGAACGCGCGAGCGACCTTCGCGCCAAGATCGAAAAGGAGGATATCTCTGGCTGGATCACCAGCCAGATGGACGACATTAAAGGAGTCCTGGCCGAACGTTATAGAGGAAGCTACAAGCAGGCGCCCTCTGCCTTTAGAAGGGATTGGGTTCCAGACTTCGGCATGAGGGGCGTGTTCGCTGCGGCGCCCAATTCGTAAGCGGTGAGCAGCAAAGGGAGGCGTAGTGTGGAACTGAAAGGATCGAGCACAGAGAAGAACCTCATGACGGCATTTGCGGGAGAGTCACAGGCGAGAAACCGGTATACCTTCTTCGCCAGTCAAGCGAGGAAAGAAGGCTATGTCCAGATCGCGGATATCTTTGAGGAGACCGCGAACCAGGAGAAAGAACATGCTAACCGATTCTTTGGGTCGCTCCAGGGCGGAGAAGTCGAGATTCGCTCAGCGTTTCCCGCCGGCACAGTAGGGAACACGTCTGAGAACCTTAGGGCTGCCGCTGCCGGGGAGCACTATGAATGGGATGAGCTCTACCCGTCGTTTGCTCGGGCAGCGCAAGAGGAAGGGTTCACCGAGATAGCGAATCTGTTCAACGCCGTCGTCATCGCAGAGAAGCAACACGAGAAGCGTTATCTGGGATTACTGGCCAACGTTGTGGCAGGCGCCGTGTTCAAGAAGCAAGAAGTCGTCGTCTGGCGTTGTCGTAACTGTGGTTACCTGCACACAGGTAGGGAGGCTCCGGATACCTGTCCCGCCTGCGCTCATCCACAGGCGCACTTCGAGCTGCTGGCCGAGAACTGGTAGCCGGATGGTCCAGGCATGACGCATTACGATTAGGATCCTGGTCTCATAATAGACCCGTCTTAGACTTTCGATAGACGACATCTTGGCCGGTTTACCCATATGCTGAGAGTGTAAGTCAAATCGGTTGAATTGAAGGAGGTACCGTAAAATGTCAATTCTTTGGGGGCTCGTTGTTCTTCTGGTCATACTGTGGGTTCTGGGGTTATCCATCAATATCGGCGGGGGGTTGATCCACCTTCTAATAGTCCTGGCTGTGATCGTTCTTCTGTACAACCTGATTACTGGTCGTAGGAGTGGCGGATTATAGCGGACCTTGGCTCCGATGCCTAATCCCTGAATAGGCCTTTCGATGGACGACAGGCGGGGTGGATTAGGGATACGCTATAAGTAGGAACAGGCCGCACGTGATGCGGATGGAGCAAAAAGTTAGAGTGAAAGGGAGGTCGGCATGACCATTTTGGTTTGGATCATCGTAGGGCTCATCGCTGGCTTTATCGCCAGCCATCTCATGGGCGCGGGGGGCTACGGCATTTTCGGCGACATCATCGTTGGGATGATTGGCGCGGTGGTCGGTGGCTGGCTGTTAGCCTGGCTGCTGGGGATCGGTGTCACCGGGCTCAACCTCGAAAGCATCTTCGTTTCCGTGGTTGGCGCGATCATCGTGATCGTGGTCTACCGTGCTTTGGCTGGGACGGGCCGCCGTAGGTGGATTTGATCTTTCTTCCCACTATTGGTTTCGCAGTGCGGCTGATGGGGCAGGAAGGTATTTTGCAGGGCAACTGGCAGAGCGGGCAGGGTTGCTGCTCGCTCTGCCAGTTGGAACGAAATGGTGTTGGAAAACGAGCAGCCCGAGGAGGTGCGATCTCATGAGAGTGTCGGAGCTCAAAGGGAAGGCTGTCATCACGGCCCCTGGTGGGGAGAACATCGGACATGTTGAGGACGTTCTCTTGCGTCCAGTGGAGCAGCGTCTGGGGGCGCTAATTGTGAGGTCGGAGCGCTTCGCCGGGCTTCAGGTCCTGCTGGCGGAGGACATCAGCAGCCTGGGGGGGGATGCGGTGCCGGCTCGGAGCGCCGAGAATCTCCAGGATCAGACGCGCTTCGGCGAGGCGGCCCAGATGGTAAGCCTGGCCGAGGCATCGGGACGCAGAGTGGCCACGGCATCGGGCAACTATGCGGGCGAGCTCTCCGATGTGCACTTTGACCCGGCAACGGGCAAGATAACGGGCTATGAGGTAACCGGCGGACTCTTCGCTAAGATGTTCGGCCACACCCACACCATCGAAGCCAGTGAGGACACTCGCCTTGGCAAAGATCTGCTCATCGTGGCGGATAAGGTAATACCGGCACAGAGCGAAGAGGAGGTCCAACCCCTGGTAAAGGGGTAGCTGCCGGTCTCGTACGGCTTTCGCCGAAACGCCCGCCGAAAAGGATTTTGCCCGCCTCGCGTCAGGCAATAGCGACGATCCTTCGCCGGCATAGCCAGGCCGGAGGCGGACGGGCTGACGTCTTCCAGAGTCGTCGATAACATGGAGACTGGTTTGGCAGCGCCCACCAGGACACGAGGATACACCGAGGAGGTTTACATCATGGTCGTCAATGAAAAAGTGAAAGGCAGAGCGGAGCAGCTCCAGGGCAAGGTCGAGCAGGCCGTGGGTAAAGCCACAGGGTCGGAGGAGACTCAGGCCCGTGGCATCGTCCACGAGGCTGAGGGGAAGGCCCGGGAGAAGGTTGCTGACGCCAAGGGCAAAGCCAAGAGGCTGCTGGGGATCGACATGACGGGGATCAACCGCGGGAGCATCTTCGTTTCGGCGGTCGGTGCGGTCATCATGATCGTCATCTTTCGCGTTTTGGCGCCAGGCCGGCGACAGGCAGCCTGACGTCTTCTAAAGTCGTC
>JAUSEJ010000697.1 GCA_030650265.1 Dehalococcoidia bacterium
AATCTCGGCGCCACAAAGTAGCTCACCAGCCCCATGGCGACTCATTTCACTATTTCGTTTCTGTACGTGTCAAAAGCGACCTTCTCTGGCTTAGTATACCAAATTGATGGCAAAACTTCACGGATTCGAATGCTATTTTCTGCCCTGCCCGACTTGCGTCGACGCGCGAAAGATGAGATGATAGCAAAGCCACGGACAGGCGTGACAGGCAATTATCTAAAGTGAGGTGTAGATCAACCCAGTGATGTCTCCTACCATCCTCCTCTTCCGCGACCTTGGGCAGTTCCTCAGACAGAGTCGTCTAAACGTCCTCTTGATATTTGTCCCTATCAGTCTGATTCTAGAGCTTGCCCACGCCTGGGAGGTATGGGTATTTGCCGCTGCCGCCCTGGCAATCGTGCCATTGGCCGGACTTATCGGTCAGGCGACGGAGGAAATAGCTGAGCATACCGGGCCAGGCCTAGGCGGTTTTCTTAACGCTACCTTTGGTAATGCCACAGAACTCATTATCGCCTTCTTCGCGGTTCGAGAGGGGCTTTATGAAGTGGTGAAGGCTTCAATCACCGGTAGCATTCTTGGCAACATGTTGCTGGTTCTCGGCCTAAGCATGCTGGCCGGGGGATGGAAACGCGAGAAGCAGACTTTCAATCGAGTAACGGCAGGAGCAAGTTCTGCGATGCTAATGCTGGCAGTCACCGCACTCGTGATGCCGGCGGTGTGGGACCTGGTAGTAACCGGCTCTCTCACTCAGCACAATGATACCGTCAATACACTAAGCCTTCTTACTGTGTTTGTGCTCCTCGCAACCTACGGGGCGAGTCTGATGTTCTCGCTCGTCACACACCGCGAGCTTTTCGCCGCCGTTGGCCACGAACTTGCGCATAAACCCAAAAACGGTCTATCCGTGGCTATAGTAGTACTTTCCGTGGCGACCGCCTTCACCGCCCTGGAGGCGGAGTTTCTGGTGGGAACCATAAACGTTGTGGGCGCTGCCCTTGGTCTTACGGAGCTTTTCATCGGTATTATTATCGTGGCGGTAGTGGGCAACGCTGCCGAACATATGAGTGCGATAGTCATGGCGAGGAAGGGCAATATGGATTTGGCTTTTCAGATCGCCATTGGTTCTAGCACCCAGATTGCCTTATTGGTCGCTCCCGTACTGGTTCTCGTGTCTTTTCTATTTGGCAGTCCAATGGACCTGCTCTTCAACCCCTTCGAGATCGTCGCACTTGGTCTGGCGGTACTGAGCGTCGCCATGGTCTCCCTGGACGGGGAATCGAACTGGTTCGAAGGCGTTCAACTAGTAGCCGTGTATCTGGTTCTGGCTCTCGCCTTCTACTTCGTGCCCGCCTAAAGCCTCTTGACAGCGGCGGCGAATCTATGTTACCATCTCGCTCGACTCAAGGGCCTGGCAGCGTAGTCTGGACGCGAGGCGCCTTAGGAAAAACTGTAGTATGGAGGAATCGCCACATGGATTGGGGAATGCAGAATAGGCTGTCGCGGATAATCCAGAAAGACGGTCGCGTCCTCATTATGCCTATTGACCACGGTTATTTTCAGGGTCCCACGCGCAAACTGGAGGAGCCTGGCAAGACTGTTGCGCCACTCCTCCCATACTCCGATGCCGTGTTTTGCACAAGAGGAGTGCTGCGCTCGGCCATCGATCCGGCTTGCTCCACGCCTATCGTCCTCAGGGTGTCCGGTGGCACCAGCATGATTGGCAAGGACCTTGCCAACGAAGTCGTCACCGTTGACATCGAAGACATGCTTCGTCTCAATATCTCTGCCATGGGTATCTCGGTTTTCATTGGCAGTGATTACGAGAAAGAGAACCTCTTGAATCTTTCCAAGCTGGTCGACGTGGGCGAGAGGTACGGTATCCCCGTTATGGCCGTCACCGCCGTTGGCAGGGAACTTGAGAAGAGGGATGCTCGCTATCTGGGCCTATGCTGTCGTATTGCCGCCGAGTTGGGTGCCAGGGTGGTCAAGACATATTGGTGCGAAGACTTCGACAAGGTTGCCAGGGCTTGTCCAGTACCTGTTATCATGGCCGGCGGGCCGAAGACAGAGTCAGAAAGGGAAGTTTTCGACTTCGTTTATGATGGTCTTCAGAGGGGCGCCATTGGCGTTAACCTGGGAAGGAACGTTTGGCAGGCCGAGTACCCGGTGCCCACGATAAGGGCTTTGCGAGCCGTTATTCACGAGGGCGCCACGCCATCGCTGGCTCAAGAAATCTACGATAGTGCTAAGAACGATCTCCTGGCAGCGGCCAAGTAAGTATCCGCGCTGGGCTGGTTCATAGTTAGGCTCAGCGGGAAGTTCAGTGAACCGAAGGGACAATAGAACTCTCGCCTTGCTTCACATCGACAGGTGCAAGGCCAGAAAGGTAAAGAATAATATGGCTTCTAGCGGTCCAAAGGTCAAAATCGCTCCCTCCATCCTATCTGCCGACTTTAGTCGGTTGGGGGAGCAGGTGGCAGAGACCGTAGCCGCTGGCGCCGACTACATCCATGTGGATGTGATGGACGGGCACTTTGTGCCCGTCCTTACTGTTGGGCCATGGCTGCTGTCTGCTCTTCGTTCGATGACTGATATTCCCCTCGATGTGCACCTCTTAATTGACAGACCGGAGGAGCATATTACCCAGTTTGTTCAGGCGGGCGCCAGTGTTATTACCGTCCACGCCGAGGCCTGTCCCCATCTCCATCGGGCCATTCAGTTCATAAAGGATCAAGGGGTCAAGGCCGGCGTGGTTCTGAACCCTGGTACTCCCTTGTCCGCGGTAGAAGAAGTTCTGCCAATGGTTGATATGGTGGTGGCCCTAATGGTGAACGTCGGGCCGGGGACGCAGGGTTTCATTGAGATCGTGCTGGACAAGATAGCTCGACTTCGGCGTATGGCCGACGAAAAGGGCTGGAACTACGAGATCGAGGCTGACGGCCGGATCTCGGTGGAGACAGCTCCCCTGGTGGTAAGGGCCGGGGCCAACGTTTTGGTAGCCGGTGGAGCCATATATAGTAAAACCCAGACAGTGACGGAGGCTATGGCGCGGCTCAGAGAGTCCCTGCCCTAGCTCTCGAGGAGGAGAGAGAACCAATGCGGGTTGCCATGTGGTATAACAACCGGGACGTGCGGGTGGAGGAGCAGCAGACACCCCAGATCGGGCCTGGCGAAGTTCTGATACGTATTGAGTCCAGCGGCATCTGCGGCAGCGATGTAATGGAGTGGTATCGCATTAGCAGGGCGCCTCTGGTCTTGGGCCATGAAGTGGCCGGGACAATCGCCGCCATCGGCGATGGGGTGGATAAGTTCAAAGTTGGTGACCGGGTTACGGTCGCTCACCATGTCCCCTGCAATACCTGCCACTACTGCTTAAGCGGCCATCACGCGTGCTGCGACACCCTTCGCAAGACGAATTTCTATCCAGGGGGCTTCTGCGAATACGTTCGCATACCGGCGATCAACGTTGATCGGGGCTTGTTCAAGCTGCCCGACGAAATGTCCTTCGAGGAAGCAACTTTTTCCGAGCCACTCGGTTGCGTGGTCCGGGGACAGAGGATCGCGAGAATTCAACCGGGACAATCTGTTTTGATTATCGGCACCGGCATATCGGGCATTCTCCATCTGGCGACGGCTCGCTCCATGGGCGCCGGTCGTATAATCGCCATGGACACCATCAAATACCGGTTAGAGCAAGCGCTGAAGTTCGGCGCCAATGCGGTTATCCCCACAGATCAGGATGTGCCGGCGCAGCTTCGTCGCGTCAACGATGGGCTTCTGGCTGACCTGGTGATCATTTGCCGGGGCGCCTGGATCCCCATCGGCCTGAATTGTGTAGAGCGCGGCGGTACGGTTCTCTTCTTTGGCGGCGCTAGAGAGGATGCCAAGGTTCCCAATCCCGTGAACGAGCTCTTCTGGCGAACCGAAGTTACACTAACTAGTTCCTATGCTTCCCCTCCCGCTGACACCATTGCCGCTATCAACATGATCGCGGCTGGCAGTATACCGGTGCGTGAGATGATCACGCATCGATTGAGCCTGGCGGAATCCGGCATCGGCTTCCAGT
>JAUSEJ010000321.1 GCA_030650265.1 Dehalococcoidia bacterium
GGTTCGGCTACCGAGTAGTTTCTGACGATCAGCCATCAGCATTTCCAATCTGAGCTTCCGGTCGTCGGGAGTATTCCAGCGCCTTCCGGTAGTCGTCGATATCGTCCAAATCCATAACCACTCCGCGATCGGTAACTTCGACATCCAGGGCCTCAGTATCATGTTGCCGCAACAACGTTCTGACGCCCCCTGGCAGATCTGGCGGAAGGACGATTTCGAAGTATCTCGTCAAGATAAGAGGCGGGTGGCCACGACGTTCGAGAAAACGAGGATAGATAATTCCGGCCTGGGTATGAAGATAGGCGTCGATCAGGGTCTGCACAGTTTCCGGTTTCACGAGAGGATAGTCACCAGGTAGCAGGAGAAAGGCCTCTACCTCGGGGTTCATGCTCTCAACGCCGGCGACTACAGAAGAATACATGCCGGAGTCGAACCGGGGATTGATTACGGCGATCACACCTAGATCAGCTAGAATGGGGATGATTTCGTTCGCCCTCCAACCGACGACGACTCTAACGTCGTGCACTCCTGCCTTCAGGAAAGTGCCAACTGCCGACTCTATCACTGTGGCGTCCCCAAAGGGTAGCAAGGGCTTAAAGTTGCCCATGCGGTTAGAATAACCGGCGGCCAGGACCAACCCGGCAATCTGCGCTTTGTTTCGTGTCATCCCCTAACCCTTGTCGATTCAGGCGTTGACGGCCATAACACACGAATGCTAGAATGGGTGCCGCCAGCGGGATCGGCCAGTATTGAGATCGGCTGGTTACCGAATCGCCTCGTCGTCAAGCTTGAAACTGGTTGCTGTCCCCCAATATACCAGGCGCTTTTGGGGTGCAGCGAGGCAAACGAAGCGCCGAAGAGAAAACTGGAAAAGGGGGTAGGCGTTTGTAGATGGCCGTAGTCCTGGTTCCTCCTCTAATGCGAGATTTGACGGGTGGAATAGCGCATGTTACGGCTCCGGGAACGACAGTCGGCCAAGTGCTTGTAAGCCTCGACTCGATTTACCCGGGCTTTCGGTCCCGGCTATGCCAGGGGGACGATATCAGCCCGTACATCGGTGTCGTGGTGGACGGTGTTTCCAGCCACCTGCGTCTGCTACAGCCAGTGGGGGATGGCTCCGAAATCCAGTTCCTCCCCGCCCTACAAGGTGGATAGCCGGTTGTGGGCAGGGGGCTAGAGAACTGTCACCCGACCCCTGTGCCCCTCACGGAAGGGGCATCCATCCCGATGGCGCTGGTACTTCGCAGGAGTTCAGTACGCAGGCGAGCATGGTGTAGTATCCCAACGTAGCCGTCAACTCAATGGTGCCTTTATCACCAAGGCTCGATCTTACTGCTTCAAAGGTTTCGGTAGTTACCCGATGTTTGCCCAGCAGTTCGCGTCCGTAGGCCACGATCATGGCTTCTTCATCGGTGAGCGAATCGAGGGCGCCGTGCCGTCCGATAATGTCAATGGCCTGTTCTCTGACACCGACTTTGCGGGCCAATCTGGTGTGGGCTGCCCATTCGAACTCGCAATCGCTATGCCTGGCGGCGGTGATGGCCAGTTCCTTCTGCACGTCGGAGAGGCTGGATTCGAAGCGGAGGAATGAGCCAAGGTGGGCTACTCGACCTGCCACCTCAGGACTATTGAGAAGAAGAGAAAAGGGGAACCCGACCCTTCCCCGGCTCTCGGCGATGGCGTCGAAGATAGGCTGCTTGTCCTCAGGTAGACCTGACTTGAAGAGAACTTCCGGTAGCCTGGCCATGAGGCCCTCCTTTGTGTAACAACTATTACTCAGTCTAACACGTCAATTGGGACGACGTCAATCACCCTGGCAAGTGCTTTTGCTCGCCCGGCCTAGACGCAGTCGTAAGGGCAGGTTATACTGCACTTATTCGGGGGAACGATAGTTATTGCTCATATGAATTCCATCGATCTTGAACCCAAAGTCAGTTTGCCCAATCGACAGTCCTACATTGTCTTCGGAATTGTCGCGGCGGCTTTTCTGACGGCTTCGATCAACACGACTATTGTCGCAGTGGCACTGCCGCGAATGCTGGAAGAACTTCACACCAGCCTCGCCTGGGTAGGCTGGACGTTGACCGGTTTTCTGCTTGCTCAGAGCATTACGATGCCTCTGGCAGGGAAACTAAGCGACGAATGGGGCGCCCGTCGGATCCTCCTCGCCTCAGTAGCGCTCTTCACAATTGGCTCGCTTCTGGGTGCGGTTGCACCAAACGTATACGTACTCATCTTTGCTCGCATGTTGCAGGCTGTTGGCGCCGGCGCTCAGATGCCGTCGGCGACCAGTATTGTAAGCGATGCCTTCGGCGATCGGCGAGCCACCTTCATCGGCCTCTTCACCACTATCTTCCCCATCGGCGGCGTGCTCGGGCCGACTATCGGCGGATTTGTGATCGACAACTACTCATGGCGTTGGATGTTCTACGGGTGCGTTCCGATAGGTGTTGTAATACTTGTAGCTGGCATACTGCTTATTCCTCGCGGGAGAAGCATGGGCAGCGGAAGGCGGTTAGACCTAATCGGAGCCGGGATATTTGCCTTCTCTCTGGTCGCCATTTTGTCGGCGATGACCGCCTGGGGCAACGACGCTGAGTCTGTAAGAAATCCGCTCACGTGGCTAGTCGTCGTCCTTGGCGTGGTTGCTATGGCAGTGTTTGTTTGGCACGAAGGACGTACCCCTTCACCGGTGATAGATCTGGAACTTCTGCGGGCGCGACCGTTCATCGCGGCGAACGTCTTCAATTTTCTCTACGGAGCGGTGGTGTTTAGCTTCTCTTTGTTCATCCCTTATTATGCTACCATTGCCTATGGGATGAGTGCCGGTGAGAGCGGGGTGGTCATGGGTCCCCGTTCCGCCGCCATGGTCATTGCCTCGACGGCCAGCAGCATCTTTTTGATTCGCCTGGGCTATCGTCTGCCAATGATTCTCGGCATGGTCCTCAACGCCGGTTCTTTAATTCTGGTCAGCCAGGGCTATCACGATCTTTCATTGTTTGGTTGGCCGGTGCCAAATTTCGTGTTGCTGTCTTCCATGGTTCTCCTGGCCGGGGCTGCCCATGGGACGTCGGCGCCACCGGCCAACAACGCCTCTTTGGACCTGGTTCCGGGAAAAGTTGCGGCGGTAGTGGGATTGCGCGGCATGTTCAGGTCGGCTGGCGGTGTGTTTAGCACGGCAGCCATCATTCTCGCGGCCAGCAACATCGAAGACAAAGCGGCGGGTATGCAAGCGATATTCCTGGCGCTCGGCCTTATATCGCTTCTGGCGGTGCTAGTAGTTTTCTTAATCCCGGATAGCGCTCGTCAACGATATCTTGCGGCGAGGAATGAGCGAGGGCGGCGAACAACGTCGGCTGCTGAGTAGGAGTCAACCTTTAGCGATCAGCCCTCAGGCGTTGGCGCGGCTAACTTGAATGGCAACTGTTCTTGCGCGACAAAGGGCTCGAGGGGCAAGTATTCTGGATCCTTGTGAACCAGGATGGCCCCAGCGGTGTGCGCGAAAGCGGCGATAATGGCACCGGCAAGGGACATAAGTACTGTCCTTTGAACCGGCCAGCCGTGTAAATATGGATTCGTCGAACCGATCGAGTTAGTAAACCGGTAGCTGGCGAATCATGGCCAGTCGGCGTTCGGCCTCATCCGCCTAACGTTGTCGTAACTTTATGTAGTAAACCTCCAGGCCTGCGGAGTAGGGCAACAACACCTCTTGGTGCGAAGCAATTCCTCATCTGTAA
>JAUSEJ010000730.1 GCA_030650265.1 Dehalococcoidia bacterium
CATTAGAACGTCAACGCCATTGAGCTGCTCAATTTGCTGCGCTGTGGGGATATGGCCGAGATCGCCAAGATGGCAAACCTTCAAGCCATCAATCTCAATTACGTAGACAGTATTTTGCCCCCTTTTTGCTCCGCCCTCATCGTCGTGGAAGGTGCTAATCCCCGTAAATCGAACGCCGGCGATCTGAAATTCACCCGGTCCCTCGACCACTTGGGGTGAGCCACTAACGCCCTGAACATAGCTGTGATCGCCGTGGCTGTGGCTTACCGTAACGATGTCTGCCGTAGGCATCCCCAGTGTGTAGCCGACGCTCTCATTATAGGGGTCGGTGACAATCGTCGCGTCGCTCCCCTTTATCCTAAAGCACGCGTGTCCCAGACAGGTTATCTCCATCGTTCACTTCCTCCAACAAATTGATCTACTGTAGTTGTCATCCAAATCATCAGGTCGTTCCTGTCGGCCGTCGTCCCCGGCTTGTTCAGCTAGAGCTAGCGATCAATGAATTTGGGCCGTCGCTTCTCTGAGAACGCTGATGGTCCTTCGACGCTGTCCTTCATCCCCTCGAGGCCCTGATCGAGGGCGCTGCCAAAGGTAACTGCAGCCTCGGGCGTCATGTAGTAGCCGCGATAGAGTGCCTGCTTAACGGCACGTACGGCCCGCGGCGCCATATCGAGCGCCCGCTGCGCATACTGCATCGCTGTTGCCATGAGATCTTCGGCCGGCACAACCTTGTTGACCCAGCCCACTTCGTAAGCGCGCTGTGCGGTGAACTGTGTATCGCCCCAGAGCATCAACTCTAAGGCAATCCCGAGGCCAATCTGGCGAGTTATCGGCGCCATCCAGGCGCCGCCACCGAGGTTCCAGCGCACCTCTGCAACGCCGACGCGGGCGTGCTCAGCCGCAATGCGAATATCACACTGCATGGCCACCTTGAAACCGCCCGCGATGGCGAAACCATTTATGGCGGCAATGGTAGGCTTCCAGAGATTCATTGCCTCGGCCAGAGGGTATAATCTTGGCTCTGGCTTTAACTCGGGCAAGGGGTGGCCCGCAGCCCCGGCCTTGCTCTTCTCCGATTTCTCGATCAGGTCAGCCCCAACGCAAAAAGCGCGCGAGCCCCGACCTGTTAGGATCGCGACCCTTGCCGTCGGATCATCGCGAAACTGCGCCCATGCTTCGTACAGCGCCGGCGCCGACCCGGTAGCCATGGAGTTCATACGATGAGGACGGTTCAGGGCGATCACGTATATCCTGCCATCCTCGTACTTGTCTATCGTTACAAGGGGGCCGACCTGCCCGGCGTCCCGGCCAATATCGGTTGGCTTGTGCAACTCGCTGTGGTGCACGCCACTGGGACCGATCAGATCCCCGTCTGAAACTGCCATCTCGCCTCACCCTCCCAAGTCATCGCTACTGGCGCGAGTCTGACCTACTTTACGATTTCTCGCTCGAGATAACCGGCTATAGTGACATCGTCGTAGCCGAACTCGCGCAGGATTTCGGCTGTATGCTGCCCCAGCTTGGGCGCCGGGCGACAAAGTCTGGTCTCGTCCCGGCTGTTGGAAAGATGGAAGGGCGGCGCGACCATCTTCACCCTGCCAACGGCAGGATGATCCTGGGTTAGAAACATCTTATTGGCAATTGCCTGCGGATCATTGGACACTGCGTCCGGCTCCGCCACAATCGAACTGGGCACTCCCGCTGCTCTTAACAGATCTAGCCACTCGTCGCTAGGCCTATCTATGATAACTGCTTCCATAATCTCACGAAGCTCACCGGTAAGCTCAATCCGTTTGTCAAAAGTGGCCAGTCTCGGGTCATTGGCAAGATGCTCCAGATCAAGGACCCGGCACAGCGCCCTGAACTGGTGGTCTTCATTGATCACGATGAGCACCCACTGGCCATCCGAGCACTGACAACAGCTTAGTACCGCTCCCGATGGCTGCGCCAACTTGCGAGACTCAGGATTCTCCACCGAGACCATCTGCGGCATGAGCATCATCAGCCCCACCTGAAACAGGGACATATCGATCCGTTGTCCCAGGCCAGTCCTCTCGCGCTCCCACAAGGCCACCATGATCGCGTAGGAAAGACCCATGGATCCTGACATGTCGAGGCTCATCACTTTGGACGGCAGCGGAACGCCGTGAGCATCACGATGCTGGGAAAGCATCCCTACACGAGACTGAACGACAATATCGTAGCCGGGTGAACTCGCCTCAGGTCCCTCAGTACCCAAAGCGCTGACCGCAGCATAGATAAGGCGAGGGTTTAGAGCCGCCAGCGTCTCATAGTCCATGCAAACCCTGGCTTC
>JAUSEJ010000734.1 GCA_030650265.1 Dehalococcoidia bacterium
GAGCGTGAAGGCTACTACTTCGGAGGGGCTCGGGTTTGTCGGTCGGGGCGAGGGAATGGTGGCTCAAGCGGTGGCGACGATTGTAAAGTTGGGTAGTGAGATTGGCTGATCTGTCGGTTGGTGCGAGTAGGGGCAGGCTCATGAGTGTTGAAACTGATTTGGGTAGGGAGCGGTACCCTCACCCTAGCCCTCTCCCAAAGGGAGAGGGAAGCGGTGAGGGCGGAGGTATGTCTTCTATCTTCCTTAAAGTGTCTAAGTGCATCTGTAGCCGGGGGTGTCCTTCAGCCGAAGGACGCCCCGTCGGGAGCATTGACACTTAGTTGGAGGGTCGAAAATGTCGCTACTGAGCGATATCAGGCGAGACGTACAGGTAGTCTTAGAGCGTGATCCGGCGGCGCCCAACGCCCTTGAAGTGATACTAGCCTATCCAGGGTTTCATGCCCGTCAATTCCATAGATTTGCCCACAGTTTGCATCGATTGGGCGTTCCCATCATCCCCAGACTCGTCTCTCATCTTGGCCGTTTCCTAACGGGAATAGAGATACACCCTGCGGCGACAATTGGCGAGGCGTTCTTCATCGACCACGGCATGGGCGTGGTTATCGGGGAAACCGCCGAGATCGGGGAGGGCGTTACGCTGTATCAGGGCGTGACCATTGGTGGCACCAGTAGGCTCAAGGCCAAGAGACACCCGACATTGGGGAACAATGTCACGGTGGGCGCCGGGGCGACTCTTATCGGCGCGATCAGAATTGGCGACAATGTTAGAATTGGGGCAGGCTCGGTTGTGGTGTCGGATGTTCCGGCAAATACGACGGTTGTAGGAGTGCCGGGGAGAGTAGTAGCGAAGTTAGACCCGCAGAATGGCACTATCGAGAAACTACCGGACCCTGAGGCGGAGATGATTGAGCGCCTGCATAGCAAGGTGCTGGAATTGGAGAGCCGGGTTTGTTCTATAGAAAACGAGAGGTATGGAAAACAGGTGGGATAGCCTAGAGAAATGGTTAGCTTACTCATTGAGGAGGGCAAATAGTGAGGATTTACGATACACTTTCGGCAGAGAAGAGGGAGTTTGTGCCCCTTGGCGATGTGGTCAAGATGTACGTCTGCGGCATAACTCCCTATTCTGCCAGCCATATCGGGCATGCCATGAGTTATATTATCTTTGACATGATCAAACGGTACCTGAAGTTTAAGGGTTACAAGGTCAGGCACGTTCAGAACTTCACCGACATCGACGATAAGATAATCAATCGTGCTCAGAAGCTTGGCATTTCGGCTAAGGAACTGGCCCAAAAGTATATTGACGAATACTTCGACGATATGACGGTCATGAACGTCGCGCGAGCTGACGTTTATCCTCTAGCAACTGAGGAGATCGAGAGCATAATTGCGGCTGTGCAGGCGATTCTCGACCGCGGTCAGGCTTACGTAGCTAATGGCGACGTGTATTTTAGAATCGCCAGTTGCAGCGAATATGGCAAGTTAAGTCATCGTACTTTAGATGGTATGATGGCCGGAGCCCGGGTGGAGGTTGATGTCGCCAAAGAGCATCCCATGGACTTTGCGCTGTGGAAGGCGGCAAAGCCGGGTGAACCCTCGTGGCTCAGCCCCTGGGGACCCGGAAGACCGGGTTGGCACATCGAGTGCAGCGCCATGGCCATGCGCCACTTGGGGATGCCTATCGACATTCACGGTGGGGGACAGGACCTCATCTTCCCTCATCACGAGAACGAGATCGCCCAGTCGGAATGTATGAGCGGCACTAGTCCCTTCGTTCACTACTGGCTGCACAATGGTCTGTTGCAGTTGGGCGATACTAAGATGAGCAAGTCTGTGGGGAACTTGATCACAATCAAAGACCTCCTCAAGACCCATACCCCGGATGCGTTAAGGTTGTTCGTTCTTAGTTCGCATTACCGTAGCCCGCTAACCTATAGCGACGAAGGCGTGGCGGGGATGGAGCGGGGAGCGGAGCGTTTGCGGTATGCTGCTCATATCACGGGCCCGGTTGACGGTAAACCCGGCCTTGTCATAGATGGCTATCGCCAGCGTTTCGTCGAGGCTATGGACGACGATTTTGGCGCTGCCCAGGCCGTGGCACTGCTCTTCGATCTCGCCAAGGACATCAATCGGGGGAAGGATGAGGGCTTTGCCATCGACGATGCTCAGTCTTTGTTCAAGGAGTTGGCTGGCGTACTCGGGCTGACTCTAGCGGCGACGGCCACCGGTGAAGCGCTGGCGGCTACGCCTTTTGTCGATCTATTGGTAAGTGTGCGTAGCGATCTGAGGAAGGCAAAACAGTTTGCTTTGTCGGATCAGATAAGGGATCGGCTCAAGGAACTGAACATACTTCTCGAAGACACGCCGCAAGGAACAGGCTGGAAGTTCAAAGGATAGGCTTTTGTCCAGTGAGTTGATTTGGGGCAGGAATTCGGTGCGCGAGGCGCTGAAAGCCGGACGCAAAATAGAGCGGATCTTTATCGCCAGAGGGGTGAAGGACAGTGGGCCAATCGATGAGATCGAGACGCTGGCCCGCGGTAGCAACATTCCGGTAGAGCCTGTGGACCGGCGTCGGCTGGACAGCTACAGCGAGCAACATCAGGGCGTGGCTGCCCTCGTCGCTCCTTTCGAGTACCGCTCGCTGGACGACATGCTTGATCTGGCTGCCGGGAAGGGTGAAGCGCCACTCCTCGTTCTGCTGGACTCCGTTACGGATCCCCAGAACTTTGGCGCGGTGATCCGTACGGTCGATGCCGTCGGGGCGCATGGCGTCGTGATTCCCAAACAACGAGCGGTGGGAGTGACGGCGGTCGTCGAGAAGGCCTCGGCCGGAGCAGTTGAGTACGTGCGGATCGCCCAGGTGACGAACCTCGGTCGGGCCATCGATGAACTCAAGGAGCGAGGAGTCTGGGTTGTGGGTCTTGACGCAGCGGGGACCCAAGACTACTTCGCGCTGGATTATACGGCGCCGACGGCATTCGTGCTGGGCAGCGAGGGAAAAGGACTTGGTCGCTTGATTGGCGAGAAATGTGACTTCCTCGCGCGTATTCCCATGGTGGGCGCCGTCAGTTCGCTGAACGTGTCCGTGTCGGCAGGGATTGTCCTGTATGAGGCGCTAAGGCAGAGACGATCAAATAGACTCCTTTAGCTTGCTTGTCGCAAGGCAGCCATTGTGCTATTATATAGATACATATGAGTAAGAAAGCGCGTCAGACAACATCGGAGCCGTATCTCACGGTAGTACAAGCCGCCGAGCATCTCTCAGTCCATCCGTCGACCGTTCGTCGCTGGATCGACCGGGGACTTTTGCCGGCATACCGTCTCGGTGAGAAGCGGATCGGGGTGAGACAATCCGACCTCGCCAGGCTGGTAGCGCCACGTCCGGCGCGGCCGTGGTACGGAGGACGCATGGCTCAAGATGAGAAGCTTGTGATTTCCCATCTGACGGAGGAGGAGAAGCGCCAGGGCCTGCGGGCCCTTGGGGAACTCGTGCGCTTAAGCGACGAAATTGCTGCCAGGCACGGGCCGCTCACTCCTGAGTCGTGGGAGTTGATCAACCAGTCACGTGACGAGCGCACGAGTGACCTGACTCGGGCCGTCGAGGAATGATCTGCGTTGACTCCTCAGTTGCTGCCAAATGGGTCTTCTTAGAAGAATATTCGCAACAGGCGCGTGCACTGCTACGCGTCTCCCTGGAACAGCAAGAACCGATCATCGCCCCGCCCCTGCTAGCCAGCGAGGTTGCCAACGTCATTCGCCAACGCCAGCGTCGGGGGCAGTTGGACCTCAGCGAGTCTCGAGTCTTACTGTCGCAGTTTCTCGCAGTCCCGCTCTCGCTACAGATGCCCAAGACGCTGTATGACCGTGTTCTATCGCTTGCAGATCAATTCGATCTCCCTGCAGTCTACGATGCCCACTATGTTGCGCTGGCCGAGTTGTTCGGCGCGACACTCTGGACGGCCGACCAACGGCTGTTGCATGCCCTGAGCGGTAGGCTATCATTTGTCCGCTGGATTGCTGACTATAGGACCTGAGGGCGGGAGTGCTCATTTTGTCTTGGACGTCGCCTGTTCTGTTAGCTTGACCGCAAGGGCTGGATAGTGGTAGTATGAAATCGACTTGGGGGGAGTTGATGCCTCCGTGGCCAGGGCCGAAACCGAACCTTGACAACCAGGCCTGTGCGAAGTATAATTTTTTGGTTCTCTGAGGGAGGCTTGGCTAGGGCCTCGGGCCGACGTAGCTCAATTGGCAGAGCAGCGGTTTTGTAAACCGCAGGTTGCGGGTTCGAGTCCCATCGTCGGCTCCCGCCTTGGAGGGGTGGGTGAGCGGCTAATACCAACAGACTGTAACTCTGTCGCCTGAAATGGCTTCACAGGTTCGAATCCTGTCCCCTCCACCAAGAAACACCTTGGATGTCCGGTGCTGGCAGTCAAAGGCGAAGGGCGCCAGCTTCAGACATCCAATTTTGTGATTGAATATTAGTAGTTTGGACGTGCCCACATAGCTCAGTTGGCAGAGCACGTCTTTGGTAAAGACGAGGTCACCAGTCCGAATCTGGTTGTGGGCTCCAATCTCAAAGGAGGTTACCCGGAAATGGCGAAGAAGAGATTTGAGCGGACGAAGCCGCATGTAAACGTCGGGACAATTGGACATGTGGATCATGGGAAGACGACCTTGACAGCAGCCATAACGAAGACCTTGGCTACTAAGGGCTGGTCGTCGTATAGGTCGTTTGACTCGATTGATAATGCACCGGAGGAGAAGGCC
>JAUSEJ010000738.1 GCA_030650265.1 Dehalococcoidia bacterium
CTTTACTTTCTCCCAAGCGAGCATGGTGCGTCGCTGGTGGGTACTCAGGGAGGCTGGCTGGCGCCGGAGCTTTGTTATCAACGGTGTGGGGGCGGTGACCACCGGAGTCGTGGCGACAGTCGTAGCAGTGTCAAAGTTTGAACACGGGGCCTGGATGGTGTTCATCATCATCCCGGTACTGGTACTCCTGCTCTTCGGCATCAACCGGCACTACCGCCGGGTCGCTGATTCTATGACTCCCATACTTCCCGACGAGCCACTGCCCACTCCTCGCACCCCGGTCGTCGTCGTTCCGGTCGAGTCTTTGCATCTCGGCACGCTCAATGCCCTGTCCTACGCCCGGTCCATTTCGCCAAACGTCGTCGCCCTTATGGTGACTGACAGCATGGAAACTGCCAGAGAACTGCAACGCCGGTGGGAACGCTGGCAGGGTGAGATACCCCTCGTGATTATCGAGTCACCATACCGCTCTTTGCTCGCGCCGCTTCTAATCTATCTCGACGGGGCGCAAAGTAAGAGTCCTGGGACTCCAATTACTGTAATATTGCCCGAGTTCGTCCCGAACCATTGGTGGGAGTTTCTCTTGCACAACCAATCGGCTCTCAGAATAAAACTGGCCCTATTCTTCCGTCCCAACACGGTAGTCATCGACGTACCCTACCATCTTCAACGCTGACCGACCGATTATGCAGGGGGCAATCCACTACCTGGGCCTGTCTTTCAGCAGCCTGCACCGTATCCACAAATGATTGAATGGGATTAGACAGACTACATGCGCATAGTTTTCATGGGAACCCCCGAGATCGCCGTACCCAGTCTAGAGGCGCTCGTCAGAGCAAACTTCGACATTATCGCGGTCTATTCCAGGCCCGATAAGCCCGCCGGTAGAGGACGGGCAGTGATCCAGTCACCGGTAAAGCAGGCCGCCCTGAAACATGGCCTTCCTGTCTTGCAGCCTGCCAGCCTTCGGGATCAGCAAGAGATCGAGAGGCTGCGCCAGATGGCTCCCGATCTTATCGTGGTTGCCGCGTTCGGCCTAATCTTGCCCAAAACCGTCCTGGACATCCCCGCCCACAAGTGCTTGAACCTGCATCCATCTCTGCTGCCCAGGTATCGCGGACCTTCACCGATTGCCTACGCCATTCTTAACGGCGATGAGGAGACCGGTGTCACCATCATGATCGTCACGCCCAAAGTCGATGCGGGACCAGTTTTGGCCCAGGTGACAATCACCATCAATCCCGAGGAATCGACAGGTGCACTGCAGCTCAGATTAGCCCGGGCAGGGGCCGAACTTCTCGTGAACACCATACCCCGCTGGATTCGTGGCGAGATTACACCGAGGCCTCAGGATGAGGCAATGGTCACTCTGTCTGGAATGGTAGCCAAGGAGGACGGCATTATCGATTGGTCTCAATCTGCAGTTGCCCTCTCCCGCCGGGTTCGCGCCTTCAATCCCTGGCCAGGCACGCAAACCAGGTGGCGAGGGAGGGTAGTGAAGATCATCGAAGCCGATCCGGTAGGCAATTGTCAGGACCTGAAGCCAGGTCAGGTGGTTTTAGTTGACAGAGCGGAAACTGGCTTCACCCTGGGCGTCCATACAGGGGATGGGATTCTTCGCATCGAGAAAGTCCAACTTGAGGGCCGCAAAGCCATATCCGGCGAGAAGTTTCTCCGCGGCCAGCGAGCCATCGTTGGGGAAAACCTGCCCTCGTAACCCACAGCGATCCTTACGGGCAGGATGGCACTACTCGCTAGCGTCTGGGAGTGGCGGTGGCGGTGACAGTCGGTGGGCCAGCGGTCGACGTCTTGACAACAGACGAGGTAGCTGATGGCAGGGACGGTCTGGTCGCCGTGGGTGTGGCTGTCCGTAAAGACGGCATTGGCGAGGCCGTGCCGGCAGGTCGCAGGGCTGTAGCTGTAGCTGTGGTCGCAACCGCGGTCGGTGTATTGGCCGGCTTTGTCGTGGGCGAAGGAATAGCGACGACAGTTTGGGCTACCAATACCGGGGTCCTTGTCACAGCCGGGATCGGCGAAGCCACGATAGTCTTGGTAATGGTCAGAGTGCCACTCACGCCGATCGTGGTCGCCCGCACCTGAGATGGTGTCGGGCTGGGCGTGCTGTCATCAATCAGTCCATCGAGCGACATGACATCATCCTGACTCCCGGCGCCATTGGCCGAGAGAGTCGGATAGACAACGACGTAGACGAAGGCTAACAGAATCATCACGACACTGAAGATGATAAAGGCGTTCTCAAGCAGAGTTCTAAGCAGGCTTTTGAGCATTGGCACTTACACCAGAGGTGGCACTTCCTGAGCGTCACTTTTCAAGCGGGTTGAATACTTCGAGAGAAGCTGATATAATATCGCTTCTTGAACCAACATCAGGATTCAGCCAGTATAGATCACCTATTGCGGCAAGTCAAGGCGTCTACGTGACATGATTGCCTCAGAGGATGGACGCAGGGCGTTGGGGACTTCTGACTGATTGAACCGATCAGTGAAGTGTGGAGGAACGTGAAGACAGACAAAAGCATCTCCGTGTTCTTCCCTGCATACAATGACAGTGGAACCATCGCCAGCATGGTCATCGCCGCCTTGCTGACTCTGCGGGAATTGACCGACGACCACGAGGTCATTGTCATAAATGACGGAAGCGCCGATTTCACTCCTCAGATTCTAGATGAGCTAGCCAGGCAATACAAAGAGGTTCGGATCGTCCACCACGCCCGCAATAAGGGTTACGGCGGCGCCCTACGCAGTGGCTTTGCGGCTGCATCAAAGGACCTGGTGTTTTACACTGATGGCGATGCCCAGTATGACGTCAGGGAACTGAAGCTGCTCCTGGCGGCATTGGACGATGATATCGACCTGGTCAACGGCTACAAGATCGAGCGTCACGATCCCTTACACCGCGTTGTCATCGGCAAGCTATACCAGTACTGCATCCGACACGCCTTCCATTTGACTCTAAGAGACGTAGATTGCGACTTCAGGCTGATACGCCGCAGTGTGTTCGACAAAGTTGAGTTAAAATCAAATAGCGGCGTCATTTGTGTCGAGTTGATGACGAGAATCCAACTCGCGGGGTTTCGACTGGCCGAAGTGCCTGTCCACCACTATCATCGAGCCTATGGCAAGTCACAGTTCTTCAATTTTCCCCGCATTTACCACACGCTGGTCAATCTGGCCGAACTCTGGAGGGAACTGATGCTCTCGAAGCCAGGCGAAAGAACTCGACCCGAATCTACCGGGTCAGAGGTTGCCAGGGAAAGCCCAGACGAGGCCGACTAGCTGTGAATAGCGAAGAGTACCACCTAATGTATAGCATAGAGGATACCTTCTGGTGGTACAAAGGAATGCGGCAGATCACTTTTGCCCTTCTTCATGGCCTGATGCAGGGTGGCACGGACCGCATGATACTCGACGCCGGTTGCGGCACGGGCGGCATGATGCAGCCTCTGAGCCAACTCGGGTCGGCAGTCGGTATTGATTTTGCCGAAGAGGCAACGAACCTAGCCAACCAGAGGGAACGAGGAATAGTGATGCGGGGCTCGGTAACCGATCTGCCGTTTGCTGCTGCCACTTTCGACCTCGTCACCTGTTTTGACGTTCTTTATCATCTGGCAGTTTCTGATGACGAGGCCGCGCTAAAGGAGCTAAGTCGAGTACTGAAACCGGGCGGATACCTGCTTGTCAGAGTTCCCGCCTACGATTTCTTGCGGGGTCATCACGATGTAGTTGTGCACACCAGACAC
>JAUSEJ010000744.1 GCA_030650265.1 Dehalococcoidia bacterium
GATTACTGATACTGTTCGTTGGAACATCGTAAGCCTGGCGCCGGGAGCTAGCCGTGCTCTGACGTACGCCGTCAGGATTCCTGATGATTACGTTTCAGGAAGCCAAGGTCGTTACATTCAGAGCGGCGCCACTTTGACGGCCATGGAAGCGCCGACAACGATCGGCCAAGCATCGACGGTGCTGGTTATCAGGAACTCGCTGGCCAACGTATCTGTTAGTGGGCCCACGAGTGGTGTCGTCGGTGCCACTTACCCGTTCACCGCCACGGTCAGCCCGATCACCGCAACATTGCCCATTACCTATGTATGGCAGGCCACAGATCAGCCGATGATCACACACACCGGTACGCTTATCGACACGGCTTCATTTGTGTGGAATTCGCCGGGGACCAAGGCTATCACGGTGACGGCAACCAACGAAGCTGGAACGATAACCGGCACCCAAATCATCGCGATAAGGGCGAAGGTCTTTCTACCACTCGTGATGCAGAGCTATACGGGAAGCTGGTGACCCCGATTTGATCCTGAAAAGCTATATCGCTCCGGTGTCACTAGCCGAACTTCCGCATTTTCACTCTCAGATGGGGTTCGGTTGAACGTGAAGTGGCGCGATATTGTTGGGTTAGAAAGAGAGTCTCTTGTATGCACTCCCCGAAGCGGCTAGGTTACGGCCACCCCAATAGGATCGCCCAATGGCATATTATGACAACACCCAACCTACATGTTCACTAGGCCCTTGGAAGAAGAGCCCCTTATCGCCTCAAAGAGGCTGCAGCCCAACCTGCCGATCGCTTCTGCTATAATACTCCCATATGCCCTTACCAGAACGCCAGGAGCGGCAATCAACACCTGAGAACCTACACCACCACCTTGGCCAAACAGCCAAACTTCTCATCGCCCAAGTGGTGCACGACACTGGCCACCCCGTTGTTCTTAGGCAAAGAAAACCAGATCTCCACGGCAGCTATGCCCATATCACCTACGCCGCCGGCGATGATCCGCACACGATCTTCGTCATCCCGGAGGCAATACCAGCCCTCGACTATCTAGTCAGTCACGAATGCCTCCACGCCTTGCGGCTCTTTGCCCAGCCGGAAAAGGAACGGTTGCTGGCCTACGTCGACGAGCAGAACCAAGGGCGGGCGACAAGAGCCTTGGTGCCGGCGATCAAGAAGCGCTTCCAGCACGTTATTCCCGCCGAGGAGCTGGCCGCCATCTACCACGAGGGCAT
>JAUSEJ010000325.1 GCA_030650265.1 Dehalococcoidia bacterium
AGCATTAAACAACAGTTTACATATGATTTACCTGGAGGCGATTGCCGCTTACATTTGTCTGCTATCCTACGGTAGTACATGAGAATGAATATGGAAGAGAAGGAAACGGAAGATGGGTTATGCAGTAGAGGAATGGGGGCACCAAATAGTCTGCCCCGGACAGATCGTTCCCGCCGGTCGTTACATGAGAGTGGACGCGGATACAGCTAGACTGGTAACTCTCGCTCAGGAAGGAATGCTGCCGGCCTCTTTCGATGGCCATGTGGCCACCTATGTCCGGTTGGAAGACCTGGACTGCCTGAGCCAGCAGTTGACGTTGAGTGGATATGCAGAGTCGACGCTCTAGGGGAGAAATAGGAGAAAGCAATGGCAACGATAACAATGATATCGCAACACCGCCAACCTACGGTTGGACATCATAGCAGGGTCAGTCAGATGAATCAGACCGAATGGTATTACGTTCAGGCAAACACCTGCCGGAAGTTTCGCCCCGGAGAGATAGTGGGAAAGGGCGAATTGCTCGGGCTCTCCCTTCATGGAATCCCTGTACACGCCAGCGCCGGGGGAAGAGTGAAAGGTATTCAGTACGACTTCTGGCGCGAAGAAGTAATCGTTGAAGTAGCGAGTTGAGAGTCGAACATAGAACAAAATACGCAAAGGAGAAAGACAAGTTGACGGCAAATCAAAGGCACATCCGGATTGGGCGATTGTGGGGGCTGTTAAGCCTGGCCTTAGCAGTAATGTTGCTGGCATCATGTACGCCGGCGGCAAGCACGTCGTCGCCAACTGCAACAAGCGGAACGACACCAACAACGGCACAGCCGGCGCCGACAGGCACACCTTCCCAGACCCGGTTAATCAATGGCGCGGGGGCCACATTCCCTTATCCGCTATATTCGAAGTTGTTTGACGAGTACACAAAGGTTGTTCCATGGGTACGAATCAACTACCAGTCCGTCGGCAGCGGCGCTGGAATCCAGCAAATATCTCAGCAAACGGTAGATTTCGGCGCTAGCGACGCGCCTCTAACCGACGACCAGTTGAAGGCAGCTCCAGCCGCGCTGGTCCACATCCCAATGACTATGGGCCCGGTAGTGATTATCTACAATCTCCAAGGAGTGAGCACAGGACTCAAGTTGACGTCCGATGTGGTTGCCGGTATTTTCTTGGGAACCATTACGAAATGGAACGATGCGAAGATCACTTCCCAGAATCCAGGGGTAAGCCTTCCTGACCAAGTCGTCACTTCTGTACACCGGTCAGATGGAAGTGGGACCTCAGCCATCTTTACCGATTACCTCAGTGCTATAGATGCAACCTGGAAGTCTACGATTGGCAAAGGCACATCGGTCAACTGGCCAGGCGGCCTAGGGGCGAAAGGGAACGAGGGAGTAGCTGGACAGGTGCAGCAGCTCCCTGGATCGGTTGGCTACGTTGAACTGGCCTATGCGGCCCAGAACAAGATGCCGTTTGCGTCGATCAAGAACAAGGATGGTAACTTCGTTGCTCCATCGCTAGAGGCCACGACGGCGGCGGCCGCTGGGTCTGTGTCCACAATGCCCGACGATATGAGAGTGTCTATCGTAAACGCCTCGGGGAAGGACGCCTACCCTATCTCTGGGTACACTTATATCATCCTGTACCAGGCACAAACGGATCAGGCCAAAGGAAAGGCCGTGGTCGACTTCCTGTGGTGGGCCACTCACGACGGCCAGAAATTCGGCAACGCTTTGCTCTACTCTACTCTCCCGGCCGAAGTGGTCAAGAAGGTGGAGGCTAAGCTAAAGACCATAACCTATAATGGCAAAGCCTATATCAACTAACGTGCCGTAACCAAACAGAATGAGGGAACAAGAGGAGGGAAGCATTTGGACTGCTTCCTCCTCTTGTGGCGCTAGTATGGTATCATAATCACAGGAGATGACAGAGATGACAACGAAAACAGTGCTTTTTGTTTGCGTTCACAACGCCGGACGCAGCCAGATGGCAGAGACGTTCTTCAATCGATTGGTCATGGAGCGTGGCTTGGACATGCGCGCCGAGTCGGCCGGCACCGAACCCGGCGAAAGGGTGCATCCGGAGGTGGCGGCGGCCATGAGCGAGATCGGCTTCGACATTTCCACGAATCGACCTCAGTTGCTTACCGACGAGATGGTCAGCAAGGCCGAGCGCGTGTTCACAATGGGCTGCGCACCGGACGCCTCCACCTGTCCCGCCCTATTCTTGAAGAATGTGGAGGACTGGGCGCTTCCCGATCCTCACAGCCAAACACTTCAGCGTGTGCGGGAGATCCGCGACGAGATAAGAAGGATGGTCGAGGCGCTAGTCGAACAGATGGGAAGTTAGGGGATCGAAGGCGCGGCTTGATTGATGACCAATTGGTGTTATAGCTCCAACCTCTCGATCAGCTTCTTCTCTTCACTACCGTCGATGGTTGCCACGATCTCCAAGTAATCGGTGAGGCCCGAACTCCAAAGCTTCTTCCTCAGAAGTTCGTCTACCTGATATAGACCAGCCGAGTTGCTCATGATGATCGAGATCCGCACTGCCTTAACCTCTCCCGGGCCAATATCTATCCGCTCAATTGCCGCGGCTGAGAGGGTATGAATGTTGACGTTCCCGGCTTCGAACGATATTCGAGAGCGACCCGAGGTCATATCCAAGGCATCGGCTACTCGCACGACGCCAGCTTCGATTGTAAGCGGCGTCTGTTCACTGCTGTGGGCCAGAATGGCGTGCAACACCTCAGATCTCATCACAGTGGCGGTGTCAATGTCGTAGAGGTCTGAGAACAAATCCTTTAACTTTGGCGATGCCACCATCAAACTATGGCGCTCATGATCGTCGCGATGGATGCTCATGCCGACATCGTGAAGCAACGCCGCCATGACTACCACTACTTCAGCATCGAGAGGTGATAAGCCATGATGCCTGACTACTGATGGCTCAACGCCCGCTTGCATGAGTAACCGCAGGGTCTTAAGGGCCAGGTTGGCGACGATTTGCACGTGAACCCAGCCATGGTCCGCCATATGCAGCCGATCCACGGCGTTGACGTTGGCGCAGCGCCATAGCGCCTTCAGCTCCTGGTCCGAGTTGACCCGCTCTAGTAAAGTGGTGAGAATAGGATTGAACCGCGTGGGAATGCGAATGTGCGCCTCCGTGGCTATTGGCTTCGACTCAAACGGATGTGGTATTACCGCAATTCCTGACTCGTCCCTCACTGTTTCTAACTTGCCTACCCTCGAATGTGAAATGGTATCTATACCTGTTCTGTGTGACATTTCTAATCTCCTGGTTCTATTCATCAATTACCAGTTTAGTCTCGATTGTTTATGGCGAGGTTATCGAAGTGTAAGTTATTTCCTAATATTCGGTTAGCGCAACTTCATCCTGCGCCGACAGCCAATATCGAAAGTACGTTTGGTGCAAGTCGTGTTGACTGCGAGACTGTAGTATAATAGCCGCGAGGCGCACCCGCATTGCCTCGCCGAGGTCGCGGCTTACGTCGGCGGTGGTGATTGACGCCGGTGGCATGAGATTCGAAGGAATTGGCCATGTCAAGGTATAGTTACGCCGGGAGGAATCATGGCAAAGATCCTTGTCGTCGACGACGAACGCACACTGGTTGAAACGATAAAATATAACCTTCAGCGCGAGGGACACGAAGTGTACGCGGCATACGACGGTTTTCAGGCCATCGAGGTGGCCAGACAAGAAAAGCCCGACGCCATTGTCCTCGATATCATGCTGCCAAAGATGGACGGCCTCGAGGTTTGTCGCACCCTGCGCAGGGATATGATCGTGCCGATCCTCATGCTGACGGCTAAGGACGACGAGATCGACAAAGTGGTGGGACTCGAGCTGGGCGCCGACGACTACATGACCAAGCCCTTTTCCATGCGGGAGTTGTTGGCTCGCCTGAAGGCCATGCTTCGCCGGGCGCAGATGCTTCAAAGTAGGGCGATATCCGAGCGGGATGCTCTCGGAGAGGAGCCGCTGGTAGTCGGGACGCTTTGCATCGACTTCCGACAGCATAGCGTAACGCTCGAAGGCAGGCGGCTTACCCTCAAGCCAAAGG
>JAUSEJ010000749.1 GCA_030650265.1 Dehalococcoidia bacterium
AGAACTTGACAACCTTCTCGAAGAGCGCCAGAACTGCCCGCATAAGGGCCTCAACCGCCAACAGTTTGCCAACCGGCTCAACAATCGGTACGGCGATCACCCTGAAGAATGGCTCGCTTTGGGAGACATCGGTCAACAAGAGACGGCGCTGACCTTGCACAAAGACGCTGCTCATACCGTCTGGCATCTTCAGTACCCGCCCGATGACGGCCTCCGTGCCGATGGTGTAAAGATCTTCTCCCGTAATGTCGGACTTCTCCGGGATTCGCTGAGCGACCACGACGATGGTCCGGTCGTGCGACATGGCGTGTTCGATGGCCCTGAGAGATTTCTCCCTCCCGACCAGAAGTGGCGTGAATATATGAGGGAACAGCACTGTATCTCTTACTGTTAGGACAGGCAGGTCGAGAGCCTGCTCAGCCTCGGCCTTCTTTCTTCTTCTTGGCATCGTTTGGTTCCTCCGTCTGGCTGTGGTTTATACCACAATTCACCCGGGCCGTCCAACCACACTCAAACTGGCGCCCATATCGGGAGACATACATCTACAAATGGATTGTAACACGGAATTGGTGGACAGTTGCTGTCAATCGGCTTGAATTGGCACCCGAGAGATGCTGACTAATTGCTTGGTAGCTTGAAGTCCTTGCCGATAATAACGCGAAGATCAAAGGTGCTTTCCGCCTCGTTGTTCCACTGGATGCTCCCCTCGGGTACGGAAAGCCACGAGGCTATCAATTGGGCAGTGTATTTCTTATCTTTGTAAGAGATGATCGCAGTCTTCTGAGCATCCTGTTGTTCGCTCGACGCGTCCACTTCTACGTTACCGACGCCCTTGCCCTTCAGAAACCCGACAGCACCCGTTGCCAGTCCGCCCGTGCGAGTGCCGTTTTGCACCACCACCTTAGCAGCCTGTTCCCTTAACCTGGGATCGAAGAAGACCTCAGCCACGATCTTGGCTATCTCTGAGCGCACAGGCAAGAGAATGTCCCCGGCCTCATCAGTGGTCATACTGGTTACCGCCGGATACTCGATTGTACGCATCGTCAAGGTACTGGTATCCACGTCTTTGCCCAGTCTCGCCAGAGCCAGCATCTCGGTAGGACTGAGATCGGTCTGCACTGAATCCTTGAAATCGATGATCAGTTGCGGGAGCTTTGGCAGAAGTTCCAATTGCAGGGCCCGCTGGCGGATAGCCAGGAGAACCTTCTGCTGGCGTTTGGTGCGTCCGAAGTCTGAATCCTGGTGGCGAGAACGGGCATACTGAAGTGCCGTCTCCCCATCCATATGCTGGAGGCCAATGGGAATGAACACCCGGCGAATCCCGTAGTACGGGGTCGGATACTCGTCGTCCTTAAGCGGAGTTTCGACATCAACCGTCACCCCACCCAACGTATTGACTATTTTAAGGAAGGCGTCAAAGTCTACTCTGGCATAGTAGTGAATTTTGATCCCCAGATTGTACTGCACCGTCTTCTTGGCGAGAGCCGGACCGCCCCCATCGTATTTGTAGTAATCCCCGTAGAAGTGAGCGGTGTTGATCTTGGCCTGGAAAGTTTGCTTGTCGCTCAGTGGTATGGGCACGTATAGATCTCGGGGGATGCTGAGCATGCCCGCTGTCTTACTATAGGGGTCGAGCGTCACCACAAGCATCACGTCGCTGCGCGTTGGCTCGTCTTTTTGGTCAAGCCTTTGGTCAACACCTAGAAGAAGAATATTGACCCGCTCCTTGCCTCCCCAGTTTGGCGAGTTATCAGTGCGACTGATTATGGGCATGGGCAGATCGAAGCGCTCGCCAAGAGTAATAAGTGACGTCCTAACATTGGCAATGAAGATATAGCCAAAATAGAGACTGCCGGAAACGAAGGCGACGAAGAATAGCAGAAAAAAGGCCGACTTGAGGCGTGACCCACGCTTCTTCCTCTTGGGCTTGAGGAGAGTGACATGGGAATTTGGTTGTTTGCCTTTCATAACACCTCCCGGCACGACATTATAGCATAACCCTCTTGGGCAGACAATCGACGGCAAACGCCTCGGCCGAATCTGTGCTTGACACCCATCCCGCCACCAGTTATAGTTGGGCCAAACACCTGGTTGGAGTTCGATAATGGGCAACCTCGGCGATACGCTGCGTGACGCCCGCCAAAGACTAAAATTATCCCTCGACGACGTTGAGTCAGCCACGAGGATCCGCAAGAAGTATCTCATCGCGCTTGAGCAAGAGGATTTCGTCAGGCTGCCTGCACTCATTTATGCCAGGGGTTTTGCGCGCACCTACGCTGTTTTTCTCGGGCTTGACGCCGATGCCATAGCCGATGAGGTCCCTGATTCCCCGGAACCGACCAGTCTCGAGCCCGCCCTTCACGTCACTAAGGAGCCGCGAGCTATCGGCTCATGGCTGGTTGTGGCACTAATCTTGGCCATAGTAGGCGCGGTTGGCTTCTACCTGTACCAGCAAGGCCTGGCGATGCCTGTAGAGCCGGAGGTCGCGGTGATCGAGATTCTCACTCCCACGGCCGTTCCTACCACGACTCCCTCACCGGTCCCGACCAAAGTATTGGTGAGCACGGTCGAGCTTCAGGTCAGGGCATTGCAGACAACTTGGATCAGCGTCACTCTAGATTCCCAGGCAGCATTTGCGGGAACACTACAAATCGGTGATAATCATGCTTGGACCAGCAGGGAAAAGATTGGCCTGCGAATAGGCAATGCCGGTGGCCTTGAGGTGACAGCCAATGGCACACTCCCGGTTTTTCTCGGCAGGCCCGGCGAAGTGTTGGAGGCCGAGGTCACGCTGGATGGGGTGAAGATTACTTCGGCGAACCCGAGTGCGGGCCAGCCAACCCCGGCCCGATCGCCGTAAGGTGACAGATAATCATTCCTAGGAAGAGGGAACCATGCGATACTGCCTGGTGACTCTCGGATGTCCGAAGAACGAGGTGGACTCCGATGGTATGGCAACGCTCTTCGGTCAGGCTGGCTACAAGCCCGTCGACAAGCCGGCAAAAGCGGATATTCTGGTCGTAAACACCTGCGGCTTCATCGACCTCGCCGTTAAGGAATCGACACAGGCACTTCGATCTCTGGCAGCCCAGAAACGCCCGGGACAGATCCTGATTGCTGCTGGTTGCCTGGTAGAAAGATACGCCGACAAACTGCGCGCCGACTTGCCTCAAATCGACGCCGTGGTCGGGACACGAGAGCTGGAGAGGATCGTCGAAGTCATCGAAGCGGCGAAGGGAAATGGGGTCCTTCATCTGAAGGAGGGGAAAAGGGGAAAAGGCACGTGGGATCAGGTTAGCGCCGCCAGGGGCTCAGAGGCCAGGGCTTCGGCCTATCTGAAGATAGCGGATGGTTGTTCGGCATCTTGCGCCTTTTGTACTATTCCCGGGATCAAAGGTCCTTATCATAGCAAGCCCGTAGCAGATGTTGTCGACGAGGCCAGAGGGTTGGTTGCGGCAGGAACCAGAGAGATCATCCTCATCGCTCAGGATTCGACGGCCTATGGCTTCGATCGGGGAGAGCGGGAGGCGTTGGCCGACCTCATTCCGGCGATTGTCGCCGTTTTTCCCGGAAGGACCGGGCTCACGTGGCTTCGCATTATGTATGCCTACCCCACCCACGTCACGGACCGACTGATCGAAGTGATGGCCCGTTATCCCCAGGTTTGCCACTACCTCGATCTGCCGCTCCAGCATGCTGACCCCGCCGTTCTGAAACGAATGAAGCGACCGGGCGATGTTGAGAGCGTGCGGTCCCTTATTCGACGCCTGCGAGAGGCAATGCCCGATATCGCTCTTCGAACCACCTTCATCGTCGGGTTCCCGGGCGAGACAGAGGAGGAGTTCCAGACCCTGCTGGATTTCATGGAGGAGATCTCCTTCGACCGCCTTGGCGTTTTCACCTATTCGAGAGAGCCTGGCACTGTGGCAGCAGCGCTTCCCGGACAGTTGTCTGACGACGTGAAACAGCAGCGCTACGACCGGACTATGGCGATGCAGCAGCGGATTTCGCTGGCCCGCAATCGGGCTCAGGTGGGGCGCGAGCTCGACGTGCTGGTCGAAGGGATCACCAAGGTCAAGGGAAAACCAGACTCCAGCCTCTTTCCCGTAGTCGGCCGCACCTATCGAGATGCGCCCGAGGTCGATGGACTCATATTCTGTCGGGGACAGGCAAGGCCCGGAGACATCGTCCGGGTGAAGGTCATTGAGGCATTAGAATACGACCTGCTGGCCAGTATTGAGGAGAAAAAAGCCTCCGCCAGACCAGGGCGCCACGACAATCCGGCGTCTGTCTCACCATGTTTAGATAGGCAAGTACAAAACTATCTTGCCGCTGCAGAAACGAAAGGCAAGTAACTTGACAATACCAAACTTGATCAGCGCATCACGCATCGTGCTGACCCCCGTCATCATGGCGCTCCTTCTCTGGCGGCAGCCCGGTGGCATCTTTGCCGCCGCCGTTCTTCTGGTCGTCGGGGGAATCGGCGATAGCTTCGATGGCTATCTGGCGCGGCGCTTCAAACAGGTGTCAAACTTTGGCGTCTTTCTCGACCTGACCGCCGACAAGATCTTCGTTTCCGCCGTCTTGATAACCCTTGTTCAGCTACAAATGCTGCCCGCCTGGGTGGCAGCGATCATCGTTAGCCGCGAGTTCGTCATCACCGGTCTGCGCCTCTCCGCCGCCTCGGGTGGATTGATCATTCCCGCACAGGGCTGGGGCAAGAGCAAGACCGTGGTCACAATCATCGCTCTCACGATAATCATTCTTGCCGACGACTTGCGGGTTGGCGGTCCCATCTCGCTCTTCAACCCCTTTGGCATCATTTCTTTCATTCTAAATCAGCTCGGCTGGCCGCTGATCTTGCTAGCCACGGCACTAACGATTCTGTCCGGCATTACTTATATTGTCCGCGCTCTACCTACGCTGGCGACAAGCAGGGCACAACAGGGGACAGGGGACCGTCCTTCCGCAGAAGGACGGTCCCCTGTCCCCTGTCCCCCGACCCCTACGTCTTCGCCCGTGGTTTGGCTCTATCGGAAGATGCGCGGGGTGCCGTGAGATGGTCGCACAATGAGCATGGTTAGACAGGTCGGACTGTTGCTGCGGCGCCGGGCTCTCACCTTGGCCGTCGCCGAGAGCTGCACGGGGGGATTATTGGCCAGCCGACTTACCGACGTTTCAGGCAGTTCCGCCTACTTTAGGGGTGGAGTGGTGTCCTATAGCGACGACATAAAGGTGCAGGTGCTGGAGGTATCCAAGGACCTCATAGTCGCCCGGGGAGCGGTAAGCTCGGAGGTCGCCCTGGCCATGGCGAAGGGTGTACGGCGACTCATGCGAGCGGACATCGCGGTTGCCGTAACGGGAATAGCCGGTCCTACCGGAGCCACTCTTGCCAAGCCGGTTGGACTGGTCTACGTGGCTGTCACGGCGGACGATTTCGAGGAGTGCCACGAATTCCACTGGCAGGGAACGCGAATCCAAAACAAGAGAAAGTCGGCAGAAGCGGCGCTGGCCCTTCTTCACGATTACCTGACCAGCGGCCAATCATCCCCGTGAACCTGCGTCGCCCCTTCGTTCTCGCGGCGATCACTCTGGCCTCAATACTCGGATTTGGTCTGTCAATCGCCGGTGACCCGTTTCAGGTGGTGATAAGGCAGGCTGAATATCATCTCTCCCGCCATGAATATGGCCAGGCAATCGAACTTTACCGCGGTTACCTCGACGTGAAACCTGGCCAGCCGGAGATTAGCCAGAGATTGGCAGACTTGTGCCTCCTAAAAAATAAACCCGACGCCGCCAAATCAGTCCTCAATTCATGGGCAACGGCTAATCCCGGCGATCCATGGCCTCACCTCTCTCTCGGCTCGATCCTGGCATCACAGGGCCAGCCTGGTGATGCAGAAGCAGAATACAGGAAAGCCCTCAATCTTGACCCCGGCCTGAGAAACGCGCGCCGTGGCCTGGCCGAGCTGCTACTCGATCAGGGAAGCATCGATCTCGCCCATAGCGAGCTCGATACGCTACTCCGCCAGGACGACTCCGACCAGGCCTCCCACTTCAAGCTCGGCCAAATCCTGGTCGCCCAAAGCTCCCCCCTAGCCATCGCCCACCTACAGCGGGCTATCGACCTGAAAGCCGACCCCATTGTCACAGCTCAGGCGGAAGACATCCTCGAGACTCTGCTGACAGGGCAAGCCGAAGGAAATGGCGCCCATGCCGCGGCCTCACTCGGCCGGGCCTTACTCAAGATTAGAGCAATCACTCTGGCCAACCACCAGTTCGCGGAAGCCACGAAGTTGGACAGTGACTACGCCGACGCCTTTGCCTATTTGGGCTACACCTGGCTGCTCCTCGGTCGTGCCGACCTTGCGCAAGTGCCCCTCGAAAAAGCCGTGCTTCTGGACCCGACCAGCCCCTTCGGCCACAATATCCTGGGCGATACATTGCGAGCCCGGGGAATGGTCCAGGCGGCTGTCGAGGAAATGAAGAAAGCTGTGGAGATCGACTCCACCGATCCTTTTCTCCTGTCCGATCTTGCCTTGACCTATCTCGCCGCCAACGACATCAGCGCCGCTGAGGAAACCTATGTCAAGGTGGTCGATTTGGCACGCTCCGACCCTGCTTTCGTCGGCCAATTGGCGCATTTCTATCTGGACCGCCTCTTCAAATTGGAGAAAGGCCTTGCGGCAGCCCGGCGTCTCGTCGACCTTGACTCTGGCAACGGCGAATCCGTCGATCTTCTAGGCTGGGCGCTCTACCTGAACGGGCAAACCGGGGAAGCCGGGAAGGCTCTTAACCAGTCTCTCAAACTGACTCCTTATCTCGCCAGCGCCCACTACCACCTCGCCGTCCTCCAGGAGCAGTCCGGCCAAATCGACAAGGCGAAGCAAGGTTATGAGCGAGCAGCCGATCTCGACCTATCGGGCGCAATCGAGAAGCGGGCAAAACAGGCGCTTAGCCAGATTGCGGCCGATGCAGCAACAGTGCGGTGATCTAACGAGCAAGGCATCTAATGATAGATAGATAGGGGCGGATCCTTCGGCCGAAGGATCCGCCCCTACGGTATTCTACCTGTAACGTGCATAGCAGTACCACGATTCAAGCCTGGGCTATTGCGATCAGCGGGTAGCATGTCTATAATAGCAGACGACAGACGACCTAGAATTGCGAAAGGAGACGGGATCAGTGTCAGTTGTGATCTACGAGAAGAAGGATAGGATTGCCTTCATCACTATGAATCGACCGGACGCCATGAATTCACTAAACATGGAGGTCCGCTTGGGGCTATCGGAAGCCCTGCAGGACTTTAAAGCCGATCCCGAGGTCTGGACAGCGATAATCACCGGAGCGGGGGGCAAGGCCTTCTCGGCCGGCGCGGACCTCAAGGAAATGGGCCTGCGCGTCGCCCAAACCAAGAGCGGAGAACTAGAC
>JAUSEJ010000750.1 GCA_030650265.1 Dehalococcoidia bacterium
AATTACTACGCGTCCGCTATCTTTGACTCACTGGTTATGCTGGGCAGTGACGGCAAGGCAAAGCCGGGCATAGCCGAGCGGTGGGAGATATCTGCCGATGGCAAGTCCCACACCTTCTATATTAGAAAGGGCGTCAAATTCCACAATGGCAGCGACTTGACCGCCGCGGACGTCAAGTTTAGCCTCGAGCGGTTTATTGCCGCCGACGCCACTCACAGCCAGGCTGCTGCCGTGCGGGCAGTGATCGACGGCGTCGATCTCAAAGATGACTATACTGTTGTGGTCCGCCTGAAGCAAGCAAATGGGGATGTGCTTCCATCGTATCTGGCCCATACCGGTGCCGCCGCGATCGTGCCCAAGAAGTACATCGACGAGAAAGGTATAGATAACTTTAGAAAGAACCCGATCGGCAGTGGACCTTGGAAGGTGGTCACCTACCAGCAAGGCGGAACCGAGATGGTTCTCGAAGCCGTGGAAAACCACTGGCGAGCCACGCCTAAGTTCAAGACGGTGAAGATGGAACTGGTTCCGGAGGAGACGACAAGAATCGCCCAACTGAAGACCGGCGAGTTGGACATAGCTGAGATCGGCCCAGATTCCGTGAAGGATGTCAAGGCAGCAGGACTGCGGGTAGTGAGCTACGATGTAGGAAATCAAGGCGCCATATCCCTGCATTATGATGTAGACAACCCAACCGCTGTCCCCCTTGGCGATGTTCGGGTACGAAAAGCCCTGTCCATAGCAATCAATCGGCAAGAAATTAGCGATAAGTTGTTTGCCGGTTATGCGAAGCCTTCGGCCATTTGGCGAGTTGGCAAGACCGGCGACTACTTCGATCCTAACGTTGTGAAGGTGGATACCTACGATCCGGAGGGAGCAAAGAAACTGCTAGCCGACGCAGGATTCCCCAATGGTTTCGCCATGAAGCAGATCGTGTCAGCCAGCGACTCAGCGACACTGGCCCAGGCGGTGGACGGCTACTGGCGCGCCATTGGGGTCAAGGACGAGATACAGAACATAGACTCGAACACCGTCGTGGGCATGCATTCGCCAAAGCCTTCAGCAGCTCTTCTTGGAAATGCCTGGACTTACTTTTCAGCCGGTACTGTCGGCTGGGCGAACGTGGCCCCTGTTTACGCCTCAACAGGTTTTCACAAGAACACGAAGAACGCAAGGCTGGATGAACTGCTGGGTAAGATTCCCAGTGTTACGGACCTGGCTCAGCGAAAGCTGATGACGCAGGAAGCGTCAGTGTTGATGAAGAACGATTACGCGACGCTGCCAACCGTTGACGTACAGGAAATCCTCGGGATTGGCAAGACCGTCGGCGAGTGGCAACCCACACTCGGTCTGCCAGCCTTCGGACTTGACCTGGAGAAGATTACCGCGGCTAAATAGTTTCAGGGAAAGGAGAAGAACGCCATGTCCCGCTACGAGAATTACAAATACTTACAGGTCGAGGTAAATGAAGGGATTGCCCTGATCACCATTAACCGTCTGGAGTACAACAACGGATACGACTATGCCGGTCATTATGAGATGACCCAGATCTGGAACGACATCGACCACGATCCCGATGTGCGAGTTGCCGTAATTACCGGCGCCGGTACTAAGTCTTTCTGCGATCCAAGACCCGTAAAAGGGGAAGAAGCCGGTCCTCTCAAGCACTGGTTTGCCATGAAGAAGGCTGATTTCTTCAAGGTAACCGCCCATCGAAACGAAGGTCCGGCCATCTTCTACGGCATCATAAACGCCGAAAAGCCGATTATCGCCGCCGTCAACGGCGACGCTTCAGGCAGCGGCCTCGCCATCGCGGTACTCTCAGACATCTCTGTCGTTTCCGAGACGGCAGAGCTTGTCGATGTCCATATGGGCCTCGGCATGGCGGCTGGCGACAATATCGCTTTCTGGCCAATCATGTGCGGTCTGGCCAAAGCCAAGCTGATCGCGCTAACCGGCGGCACAATCGACGGCAAGGAGGCCGAGCGGATCGGCCTCGTGGGCCGTTCGGTGCCACAGGCTCAAGTCCTGCCAGTAGCCATGGAGTACGCCCGAACAATCGCCAAAGGGCCGCAATACGCAGTGCGCTTCACCAAGAGAGCGATGAACCAGTGGTTGAAACTTGCTGGCATCACCGCCTTTGACCTTTCCTATGCCCTCGAGCAGCTCACGTTCTACGATGTCGATATGGAAGAGGGATACTATGCCGCTATCAAGGGCGAGGAGCCGCAGTTCCCCTCGGTCAAGACTGCCGGTCCCAAGCACACTTAACACTGCAAGGCTTCCAGGCGTGCTGCTTCGTTTATCGAGCAGCACGCCTGCCACACAATCCATCTGTTCCCTTCAAGGACTAAATCGGTAGGAGAAATGTACCATGGGCCTGCTAGACGGTAAGGTAGCAATAATAACCGGCTCTGGTCAGGGCATAGGGAGAGGCATCGCTATAGCCTTCGCTAAAGAGGGCGCGTCGATAGTCATCGTGGAAGTCAATGCCGAGAGGGGCGCTGACGCGGCAAAAGAGTTGCAGGCGCTTGGCGCACGGGCGCTGGTCGTCGACTGTGATGTCCGCGTTCAAGATCAGGTAAACAGGGCGGTGGCAGCCACGGTCAAAGAATTTGGCACGGTAGACATACTTGTGAACAACGTCCAGATGCGGCGCTATGCCCTCCTCGAGGACGTCAAGGAAGAATACATGATGGAGACGCTGCAATCAGGCCCCATCGCATCGCTCTTCTTCATGCAAGCCTGTCTTCCTCATTTCAAGGAAAAGCAGGCTGGTAAGGTAATCAATGTTGGCTCGGGAGCTGCATTAACTGGACTGGAAGGCTGGGGCGCCTACTCGATAGCGAAGAACGCCATCCTTTGTCTCACCCGTGTGGCGGCGCGCGAGTGGGGGCAGTACGGTATCAACGTGAACTCATTCTGTCCCTTCGCTCTCACTCCCTCGGCGATTGAGGGCTTGAAGGAGAAACCCGAGTTCTACAAAAAAACACTGGAAGGTACTCCCCTCCGGCGAATCGGCGATCCCGAGAAGGACGTTGGCAGGGCAGTGGTATTCCTCGCCAGTTCGGCATCTGATTACGTCACAGGCCAGTGTCTGCCCGTCGATGGCGGACACGACATGGTTCAGTAACGAGGAGGATTTAGAATGCAGATCAAGGGTGCGACAGCATTAATCACCGGAGGCGCTTCGGGACTGGGCGCCGCTACGGCAGAGCGGCTATGGGGCATGGGCGCCAATGTCGTGTTATTGGATGTGAACGCAGAGAAGGGTCAGGCGTTGGCGGCCAAGCTCGGCGAGCGGGCGGCGTTTGTCCAGACTGATGTGATGTTCACCGAGCAGAATCAAGAAGCGATCAGGGCTGCCAAAAGGCTGTTTGGCAAGATCGATATTTTGGCGAACATTGCCGGTATCGGCACCTACCAGCCTACTGCCAGTAAGGATGGGCCGCACTCCCTCGAAGAGTTCAAGCGCGTTCTCGGCGTTAGTCTCATCGGCTCGTTCGATACAGCCCGCCTCGCTGCCTTCGAGATGATCAGCAACGAACCTAACGAGGAAGGCGAACGGGGCGTCATCATTAACACCTCCTCCAATGCTGCTCAGGATGGGCAGAGCGGACTAGTCGCTTATGCCTCGGCGAAGGCTGGCATCATCGGTATGACTCTGGTCATCGCTAGAGACCTTGGCAACTACGGTATTCGCTGCTGCGCCATAGCTCCCGGTCCCTTCGATACACCGCTGGTTGCCAACGTACCAGAGGCACTAAAAGAAGCGGTGGCCAAACAGTCCCCATTTCCGCAGCGGTGGGGCCGACCTTCGGAGTTCGCCATGTTGGTTCAGCAGATTCTAGAGAACCCGCTCATGAACGGTGAGACTTATCGACTGCACGCCACAAGACAACGTCTAGGCGTCTAATGCTCTTTTCTGTTGAGAGTTCGGCCAAGCTGTCATTCTTAGTCCTTCCGTAGAAGGACGGTCCTTGGGGCTCGGACCCTTCGTCCTTCCGCAGAAGGACTCAGGGTGACATCTATGCGAATTATTCGATGTGCAAAAAGGTATGGGACCGATAATCAGTAGTACGTGGTAGGTATTCAAGGAGTTCATATGCAGATCGATCCGGTGACCCTGGAGATCATCTGGAGTAGACTCATTGGGATATGCAAGGAAGCTGAGACTGCACTGCAGCGTACCTCCTTTTCGCTGCTGGTCAGAGAATCGCACGACCTGTGCTGCGTCTTGACCGACGCCAGAGGTGACGCGGTCGC
>JAUSEJ010000754.1 GCA_030650265.1 Dehalococcoidia bacterium
CAATGCATCGACTGCTATCTCTGCCTGGAGCTATGCCCGCAGAAGTTCGGCATGCGCCAGTTCTTCGAAACCATGAAGCAGTTGGTCATGGAGCGGCAGGATGAGGGATCGCCGGACGGCCTTAAGAACGCCATCAATGCCTTCAGGCGTACCGGCCGGTTGGTCGAGCCATCGGAGATGCAGAGGAAGAAGCTCGGCCTACCCGCCGGCGCCAAAGCTGATTGCCAGGACTTCCTGGAATTGATCGAGTCGTTAAAGCATCGCTAGAGGAGGTGTGATTCAATGAAGAAGATATTCCCCCGGATTATCTCGGCCTGTGGCCTCATTGGCTTCATGAACGAGGATAGAAAAAGGGTTCCGGGCGACGACATCATCAAATCCATCACGCTTATGCACGAGCGGTCGAATGGATTGGGTGGCGGCTTTGCCGCCTACGGCATTTATCCCGAGCACCGGGACGACTACGCCTTCCACATCATGTATCTCAGTCACGCTGCCAAGGACGAGACCGAGAGATACATGAACGAGGAGTTTGACATCTCGGAGGACGGCCCAATTCCTACCAGGCATGTAGACGCCATAAAGAACATACCCATACTCTGGCGCTATTTCGCTCGCCCGAAATCTCTCAGGATGAGGGCCCTGAGCCTGACGGACGAGGACGACTTTGTCTTGCAAGCCGTCATGAAGATCAACTTCGAGACTGAAGATGCCTATGTCGTCTCCAGCGGCAAGAACATGGGGGCCTTCAAAGCCGTGGGTTTTGCCGGCGATGTGGGGAAATTCTTCCGTCTCGACGAGTACGAGGCGCACATGTGGATTGCCCACGCCAGGTTCCCGACTAACACTCCGGGTTGGTGGGGGGGAGCCCACCCGTTCACGCTGCTGGACTGCTCGGTGGTTCATAACGGCGAGATCTCTTCTTACGGCATAAACCGCCGCTACCTCGAGATGTTCGGCTATAAGTGCACCCTGCAAACGGATACCGAGGTGATGGCCTATTTGATAGACCTCCTCGTTCGCCGGCATAAACTTTCTATCGCTACAGCCTGCCTTGCCATGGCAGCGCCTTTCTGGAAAGATATCGATGAAATGGAAGAAAGCGAGCGACAGAAGGCGAAAGCTTTGCGCATGGTGTACGGGAGTGGCCTGGTGAATGGACCGTTTGCCATCGTCTTTGGCCACAGTAAGGGAATGGTGGGCTTCAACGATCGCATCAAGCTGCGACCGATGGTGGCCGGACGAAAAGACGAGACCCTTTTCGTGGCAAGCGAAGAGGCAGCTATCCGGGAGATCTGCCCAAAGCCAGATAGAATATGGTCGCCCAAAGCCGGTGAGCCAATTATCGCCTGGCTCAAACCCGACC
>JAUSEJ010000757.1 GCA_030650265.1 Dehalococcoidia bacterium
TCGCTCATTGGTTTGAGAAAGGCTGAGAGGCCGTAGGCGCAAAACCCGGTAAGAAGAAACTGAATGGCAAAGCCAACAGCGACGACCACCCAGCCGTAGTAGAACTTTCCCCGGGTGATCGATACAATTCTGGATGTCATCGGTTCAGCCCCTTTGTCACCAAGCACGATAATGACGCTCTATCGAAAATCGTAGGGCGAATCCTTCCGCCGAAGGGTTCGCCCTACGATGTCGCGAATCACACCTATTTATGCAGAAGATCGTCTCGCTCCACGAAGTCCGCCCGCTTTGTCCACCCAGTTCTTTGCGGCTACGCGGCGAACTTAAGGCTAACTTGAAAACAACAGAAACTAAGAGTTCCTTACAGGGCCTTTTCGCTGCCCAGTACTAGCGTCGACATGACGCTCGCAGAACCCCCTCAGCCATTGACCAGGCAGAGATCGTTCCTGGCAACCTGCCTGTCCTCCGCTCTTCCCATGATCTGCCTTGCCGCTTCCACGACATGGCGAAAGCCGCCGGCAGCAGCAACTGTCTGGCCACCCGATAGCTGGCCACCATCGGTATTGATGGGAAAGCTACCCTTGTAGGTAGTATCGGTCGACTCAAAGAAGCCGCCGATCTCGCCCTTCTTGCAGATACCCGCATCCTCGAGGCACACGGCCTCAAGAATGGTGTATCAGTCATACATTTCGGCGAATTGGATATCTTTGGCACCGTAACCAGCCATCTGATAAGCCCTGCGAGAAGTCCGCATTACGGGCGTAACCGTGATATCGCCGGTCTCTTGCCAGAACACGTAGTGAGACAAGGCTGATCCGCCGACCCCCAGAACATAGACCGGCGGATTGGGCAGTAGGCGAGCCCGCTCCGCACTTGTGACTATGACCGCCATAGCGCCGGTGCAGGGCATGACAGATTCCAGCAAATGTATCGGCTCGTTGGTGTAGCGAGAGTTTAGTACGTCTTCCACGGTGATAGGCTGACCCTTGAACAAGGCGTTGGGGTTGGTGAGAGCGTTGAATCGCTGATTTGCCGCTATTTTGGCAAACTGTCTATCGGTCGTGCCATATTGGTGCATATGCCGGTTCTTCAGCAGACCGTACCAGCCATTCATCGCCACCACCGGGCCGAAGGGATTCTCCCATTCGGCGCCGACGCTCGCTGGCGGCGCCGGCCGGCGGCCTGGCTTGACCCCACCAAATTCGGGATCGCTGGTGCCACCAAAGGTGCATAACACGCAGTTGGCGACGCCAGAGCTTACCACCATGGCCGCCATGGCAATGGAGGCGGCGCCAGCCGCTCCTTGCGTTGAAATGGCCTCGCAGAAATCAGGCTTAATCCGCATCCACTCCGCGAGAGTCTCGGCGTTGACCACCGATTCGTGATGGGTAATGAGGCCGTCTATATCGTCCTTGCGCAATCCAGCATCCCGAATAGCTATACCGCTTACTTCCGCCAACAGTGACGCCGATGTTCTGCCGGGAATGGATCGTACGCTCGGAAGCTCTCCGAACCCTACTATGGCTGTTCTGCCTCTGATACTCAATAATTTGCCCCTCCTTTCAACCATACCTGTTACAACCCGGTTTGTTGGGATCTCTTCGTCAACCGGCTAAAGGGCATTTTCGCTGCCGAGCACTAGCGTCACCATGACGCTCGCAGTGCCCCCTCAGCCATTTACCAGGCAGAGGTCGTT
>JAUSEJ010000783.1 GCA_030650265.1 Dehalococcoidia bacterium
GGTCGGGAAGGACGAGAGTTCCGAGGTCACTATGCGTCTGGTCACAAAGAGTGGGGATCAGCGTGTCCGAAAGCTCAACATGCTCCAGAAGGGGAAATCTAACACAAAGAAGGTCCTCATTCGCTTCCTTGAGCCAGCGGACGTGCGTGGAGTGGGATTCCTTGTCTGGCGCCATCCGGACAAGGAAGACGACCGCTGGCTTTACCTTCCGTCTCTGCATATGGTCAGGCGGATTGCGGCGGCGGACAAGCGAGCGAGCTTCGTCGGCTCTGACTTCGTATATGAGGACGTAGCGGGGCGTGATGTGGACCAGGACAAGCACACGCTAACGGGCAGCGAGTCTGTTGGCGGGCAGGATTGCTATGTGGTCAAGAGCGTACCGCGAGATCCGAAGTCGGCTGAGTTTGATTCCAAAGTCTCCTGGGTCAGGAAAGACAGCTTCGTCGTCGTGCAGGAGAAATACCACGACCGGCAGGGCAATCCCCTGAAGCAATTTACGGTTGATGACCTGGACAAAATCCAAGGGATATGGACGGTGCGCAAGGACACCATGCGCAACCTGCAAACCGGCCACTACACTGTCGTCACCTGGGACAAGGTGAAATACAACACTGGGCTTGGGGACGACGTGTTCACCGAGCGATATCTGCGCCGTTAGCGGCGGTCCGATTTTCATTACAATAGGAGTTCGCAAGTTGTATCTGTGGAGTAGGAAATGGATGCTCCTGCCCGCCATTCTCGGGGCATTTATCATCTTGCCTGGAGTCGGCCAGGCTGACATGCCGGTCGATGGTTCCGGCTCGACAGTCTCAGAATCGGCAGACGATTCGACTCGGCAACCCGAGGCGCCGGTGACTGGGGAGCCGGAAGCTGCCGAAACGACGAAAGCGCCCTTTTTCGAGGTGCACGGCTTCCTTCAGAACAACTCCAGCCAGCGAATCGTTACTTCGAGCCAATTCCCCGCGGAACTACTCAAGATGGAGAACAGGGCTCAGTTGGAACTGGTCCATGCCGGGGCAAGATGGGACTGGCACAGTAAGACAGATTTCGTCTGGGATCCAGACAATCGGTACAGTCGTGTCGATTCGAGGGAAGCCTACCTGACGAGCAGGAGTTCCCGGCTCGATCTGACCCTTGGCCAGGAGATCATCACCTGGGGAGTTGGCGACCTTCTTTTCCTGACCGACGTTTTCCCAAAGGACTGGGTGGCTTTCATCACCGGCGCTCCCATCGAGTATCTGAAGAAAGGTTCCATCCTGGCAAAAGCCAACTACTATGTTCGTGGCGCCGGAGTCGAAGCAATCTGGATTCCGGTCTTTGAAGGTGACACCTTGCCATCGGGAAACAAGCTGGCGTTTTTCTCCCCATTTCCTACGGGCGCGTCTGTTCGGGAGGTGGACCCACCAACGACGTTTGGGAATTCCCAGGTTGGCCTCCGGGTATCCAGAATGATTCGCGACTACGATACATCGTTCTACCTCTACTCGGGTTGGGATCCACGGCCAAGCCCGAACTTCGCATCATCTACTCTTGAGTATCACCGCTTGAAGATGCCAGGGCTGAGTTTTCAGGGGCCATTTCGCGGCAGTCTGCTCAGCGGGGAGTTCGCGTACTACCAAACGGAAGACACTTCGGGGACAAACCCCGCGATTCCCAACCCGTCGCTCAGATGGCTCCTTGGCCTGGAACGGACGCTTGCGAGAAACCGCGTCGTCTCGTTCCAGTTCTACCAAGAGCTGATGACCAACTACGGGGCTTATGAATCTTCGCTTCCATTTGGATTCCCCAGCCAGCCGCGATTGGATTCGGTAATCACGGCGCGCTATCGGGATACGCTTCGCGGGGAAACCGTGAAGCGCACGATTTTCGCCCTCTACGGCCCATCTCAGCGCGACTACTTCATCAATGCCGAGTGGAGGCAAGAGCTTTC
>JAUSEJ010000789.1 GCA_030650265.1 Dehalococcoidia bacterium
CTTTACCCACACCCGATCTACATAATCGTCGTCGTTGCCCCACTTGGGCGCCCGGACAAAGTCCTGCCTCATCTCTTCGTGACCTTCCCAGTTTGCCGCCAGAGCCTCCCTCAACTGGGCCATCGTGTACTTCTTCTCATCGTAGATCAGTTTCTTCACCGCGGCGAGACAATCGCCCGTCTCACTGAAGGCAAAGAGAGTAAACCATAAACTGCTCCTCTCCTTACAGAGGGCGCTGTTCTCTCCTGTCTCTACGCAACGCTCGAAGAGGGCGGAGATCATCGGTTTGGGATAATAATGGGCCTCTACATACCTGTTCTTATGCTCTATGGTCGTCGCTATCTTGAAGGCGGCTTTCAACTGGTCATACCAGGCGTTGTAAAAATCGTCAAAGGTTTCAAACTTTGCACAATCACCCGTCTTAATCCCCGTCTGCATTCCCGTTACCGGATCGAAGCCATCGAACATCGCCAGTGAGACTGCCTTCGAACCCGATGCTATCGAGGCCGAGGGGTATCTAAGAGCCGGCGCCGCCATTTTTGTATCAGGAGAGGGCGCCATACATGCCTGGTGTACCCAGCGCCTTGCCTCTTTCAACGGATGGCCGAACCAGTGCATCAGATTGGGGATCAGGACGTCATCGTTTCTGAGGGATGGATACCCCAGACCGTGGCGGATGCACTCAAATACACGGCGGAGGGTCTCGGTACGGGTCTTGGAACTGTAGCGGAAACCGAAGGTGGGATCGCCGACCCTGCTTACAAGAGCCGATTCCAGATAGCAATCCGTAAGGTCATTGCAGGCATCGTTGCCGTCATCATCAACCCCGCCGAGAGTCCAAACGTAGGGACCGGGACTGCCCTGCATGGCCTCCCGACCAAACCGGAGAATTTGTCTGCCGACCCCGTAAGCTGTAATCATCCACTCCGCACAGTACTCCACCACCTCATCCCTTGTCAGATTCTTCTCTTCGAGGACATCCTTCTTATAGAAGGGCCAATGCCAGTAGTCGGGACGCGCCGACCATGCCGCATTGCTCCATTCCAGCCTGTATACCATCTGGACAAGGTGATCGAACTGGATGGCCTCCCAGAAATGCTCCGGGGAGTGTGCCGGCACCTTGTAGCAGGTCTCGCTGATCCGTAGAAGCTCCTCCTTCCTCTTCGGATCGGTCTCAAAGTTCTCGGCGATTATCTTTGCCAGACGGCTCAGGCGCCTTGCATACCTGATCGCCGCCTCCAAACACATCTTCATCGCCTTCCAAGTGTCTATCTTTTGCAGGTAAGAGACTTGCTCCTCCGCAGTTGGCGCTTCGCGCAATGTTTTGTCGGCCTCTGCAAGTTTCCCCTCTATCGTCTTGATTATCGAGGCAAATCCCTGGTACATCCAGTCGGGCTGTAAAGTAACATAGTCCATGGTAATCAGTTCTCTGCCCGGGGCCAGATAATCCGCCATCAGTTCCATCACCCTTTCCTTGCGGGTATGGTACTGGACACATTTGTCCTCGTAGGTCCTT
>JAUSEJ010000807.1 GCA_030650265.1 Dehalococcoidia bacterium
ATCTACGCACCCATGTCCTGAACAACCGATACGACACCGCAGTGGCTTGCTTGCCAAAGGCAGCTTAGATGCCTACATCCATGTCATCCGCCCGGGGTCGGGGGCCGGGCCTTCTGCGGAAGGACTCTCCCCTGTTCCCCGTCCCTCGACCCCCGAGGTCGCATGGACTCGCCGCGAGGCGATGCGCACCTCCGCTCTCTGGCTCACCATCCTGGCCTTTGGCTTGACTGCCGCCGGATCGACTTCTTTTGCGCTTCACTTCTATGCCTTCGCCTCCGACCTGGGCCTTTCGGCGGGGGCGGCCGCCCTGGCGGTGAGCACCCAAGCGACAACTTCGCTCTGCGCCAAGCTTCTCTGGGGTTTCGCTACCGACAAGTTCCCTGTCAGGCGCTGTGGTATCGCCATCTTCTGTTTCTACACCTTTGGCATGGTCACTACTGCTTTGCTCACTCTCTGGCCATCATTCTGGCTGATCTACTTGGTTGCCGCCATCGACGGATTCGCACTCGGAGGAACAACCCTGGTGCAGGAGGTACTCTGGGCCAACTATTATGGTCGTCTCGCCCTGGGCGCTATTCGCAGTGTTGGCTTGCCCATCACGATAGTGTTCAGCGCCAGCGGACCGATTTTCGCCGGCTGGGTATTTGACACCTTTAACAGCTATCAGTTTGCCTGGATAGGGTTTGGCTTATTGTCCGCACTTGGAGCCATACTCATTTTCCGTGCCCATCCCCCCAAGAAAGGGACTTGATGTTGAGTGTTGCTTCGGTAGTGCGGAGGCGGTTTTATTACGGCTGGTTAATCGTCGCTACGGGCTTCGCTATCCAGTTCATCATCGGCACTATTAACGCCTATGGGCTCTCGCTGTTCCTCAAGCCCATGACCGAGGAGCTTGCCTGGACAAGGACTATGGTCTCCAGTGTCCAGTCCGTTGGCACAATCGTAAACGGCCTCGCTTCGCCTTTCGTCGGTCCCATCATCGACAAGCGAGGTGGGCGGGCGCTAATGATACTGGGCGCTGTCCTCGTCGGCGCGGGTTGCCTCGCTCTCGGCTTTGTGCAGGGCATGTGGGATTTCATCCTTATTCGCAGCATCGCCATTCCCTTGGGCGTCACCGGTGCAGGCGCCCTGACGGTCAACGTCGCCGTGTCCAATTGGTTCATTCGCAAGCGGGGAAAGGCGTTGTCGGTAAGTCTCATAGGAGTTTCCTCTGGCGGCGTCCTTCCGCTGAAGGATTCGTCTCTTTGATCGCTTATCTCATCTCAACCTTTGGTTGGCGCCCAACTTGGATGGTTCTGGGAATTGCGGTTTGGCTCATGATCATTCCACCGGTGGCGCTACTAATGAAGAGGCGCCCCCGAGGTCACGTGGACCCGCGGCGAGGCGATTCGTACCCCGTCTCTCTGGCTGACCATTTTGGCCTTCGGTTTCGGCACCGCGGGGACGACTTCAGTAGGGCTTCACTTCTTTCCCTTTTTGTCGGATCTTGGCCTCACGATGGGGGCAGCAGCGGCGGCCGTCAGCATACAAGCGGTAGCAACACTTACAGCCAAGCTGTTTTGGGGCGTCCTTGCCGACAGATATCCGGTCAGGCACTGTGGGATTGTCGTCTTTGTTCTTAGTGCGCTGGGGATGGCGTCGTTCTTCTTCCTCACCCAAGTGCCAACTTTCTGGCTGAT